>NZ_JBSFTP010000047.1:0-58389 GCF_053591315.1 Streptomyces sp. NPDC003042 | reverse complement strand
AGCTACCGCTGGGAGGTGCCCCCGGGCGGAGGGGCGTCCTCATACTGGGCGTGTTCGGGCGTTCCGACAACGCGGCGAGGTGCCGTAGCTGTCGTGGTGCGCCCGCCGGGGATTACGGGACAGCCCTTAGCGGAAGATGCCGGTGTGGCCGAGGGAGTAGCGGCCGGGCTGCGGGTAGACGGCGAGCCCGTGGGGGCCGCCGCCGACCGGGATCCGGGCGAGCTGCTTGCCGGTCACGGTGTCGATCGCGTAGACCTCGGAGTTGTAGCGGCCGGACAGCCACAGCACCTGGCCGTCGGCGGACACGCCGCCCATGTCGGGGCTGCCGCCGTCCGGCAGTTCCCACTTCTTGGTGAGCCGGTTCTCCTTGAAGTTGAAGACGGAGATGCTGCCTTCACCGCGGTTGGGGATGTACATCTCCTTGGAGTCACGGCTGATGTACAGACCGTGGCAGCCCTTTCCGGTGGGCAGCAGCTTGGGGATGTCGAACTTGTCCCCGCTGAGCACCCACATGCCGTGCGCCATCATGTCCGCGACGTAGAAGGTCTTTCCGTCCGGGGACACCTTCACGTCCTGCGGCATCGCGCCCTCGAACGGCAGTTTCTGCTGGCCGACGACCTCCATCCGCTCGGTGTCGACCTTGAGCAGTTCACCGGAGAACTCGCAGCTCACGATGAAGTACCGGCCGTCGGCGGAGAAGTCCGCGTGATTGACGCCGAAACAGGTCACCGGAACGGTTTTCACGCGGTTCATGGTGTGGGGATCACGGAAGACCAGCTCGCGGTCCATGGAGGCCATCACGATCGCGTACTTGCCGTTCGGCGTGAAGTACAGGTTGTACGGGTCGTGCACCTCGACGGGCTTGCCCGCCTCGCCGGTGGCCGGGTTGATCGGGGTGAGCGTGTGGCCGCGGTTGTTGTTGACCCACAGGGTCTTCATGTCCCACGAGGGCACGACGTGCTGCGGCTGGACGCCGACCGGGATGGTGTCGATGACCTTGTACGTGGCCGGGTCGATGACGGACACCGTGTTGGAGCTGGTGTTCGGCACGTAGACGCGGGACGGGAAGTCCTTGACCACCGGGGACAGGTTGCCGGGCCGGTTCGCCGCGTACACGTCGTTGGGGTCGAGGACCGGCGGCATTCCCGGGAGTCCCGGCGGCACGGCCTGGGCGGGCCGGGCCGGCCCCTTGGAGCCGAGCGCCTCGGGCGTGCCCTTCCCGCCGGATCCGCAGCCGGCCAGGGCGGCGAGGAGCAGGGCGGCGAGGAGCGCGGTGGCCTTCCGGGGAAGGCGGTTGTTGATCATGACGTCAGCAGCTCCGTGGTGGTCACCGCGCGCAGGTCGCGGCGCGCGAGTTCTTCGAGGAGGGGCGGCATCGCGTCGACCGTGTCCGCGTAGCCGAAGTGCAGGCTCACCACCGATCCGTGTCGGATCGTCCCGGTGACGGTGCGGATGACGGCCGCGGCGCCGGGCGAGGTGAAGTCGAGGGAGTCCACGTCGTACGAGAGGACGTGCGGGTAGCCCGCCCGCTGGGCCAGCTTCTGGACGAGCGGGGTGGCGTACTGGGTCTGCGAGGGGCGGAACCAGGTGCCGATGGAGCCGGTGAGGCGCCTCAGGCGCTGGGCGCAGCCGGTGATCTCGGCGTAGGCCTGGTCCTCGGGCAGGTCGTTGATGGCGAGGTGGCGCTGGGTGTGGTTGCCGAGCTCGTGGCCGCCGTCCAGGACGCGGCGGGCCAGGGCGGGGTGGGCGTCGAGCCAGCTGCCGATGGCCAGTACGGTGACCCGCGCGCCCGCTCTCTCGGCCTCGGCGAGTACGGCGCGGGCGATGGCGGGGTCGCCGTTGCCGTGGAAGGTGAGGGCGACGCGGGGGCGGTCGCGCGGGCCGTGCGCGATCTCGACGGGCTGTCCGGCGAACCGGCGCGGGCCGGCGGCCGGGACGGCCGGGGCCGCTTTCGCCGGGGCCGCTCCGGCGGCGGTCGGCTGGGCGGAGGCCGACGGGGCGGAGGCGGGGGGCGCGGCGGCGGTCCGGCCCGTTCCGCAGGCGGCGGTGAGGCCGACCACGGTGGCGACGCCCGCGCGCAGGGCCGCGCGGCGGCCTGGTGGTGAGAACACCTACCCATTTAAGGGGTGGATGGGGCGGAAGATAATGATTGACCCCATTACGGACCTTCGACGCCCCGAGTTCCACTGGGGTTCATCCGTTACGTGATCAACGATTCACTCACCGGAGTCGATAGTTATTCATGGATTACCAGGTGAGTGGCCCATCTCACCTAGGATTTAGGCAGAAACTCTTGCGATATGCACACTTATGTCCAAGTAGCGGCTTTTGGCGTTCCCGCCCGCGTCTGCCATAGTCGGAATCACGGCTTCCCCATTGACCCGAGCGAAGTCGCCCCGCCGAGGATCACACCCCTTCGATCCTCGGCGCACCCATGAAACCCCCGCAGCGCCCCACCCCGGCGACAGGGGGTTTCTGGCGTTCCGGGGTCCAGAGGGATACCCCCTAGCGGTCGGCGACCCGCATCTCGAACCAGGTGATCTTGCCGCGCGCCAGCAGATCGGCGCCCCAGCGGTCGGACAGCTTGTCCACGAGGAACAGCCCGCGGCCCGTGGTGTCCAGTTCGTGCACCGGCATCAGACAGGGCAGCCCGCGCGAGGGATCCCGCACCTCCACCCGGATCCACCCGCGCCGGCGCACCATCCGTAAGCCGAACGAACGCGCCCCGGTGTGGCGTACGGCGTTGCCGACGAGTTCCGAGACCAGCAGGACGGCATGCTCGGCGATCTGCGGCGACAGGCCCCAGAACCGGATCACCACGCTCTGGGCGAGCCGGCGGGCGGTGCTCGCGGACTCGGGCATGGACGGCAGTGTCACCTCGGCCTCGGCCGGGTTCCCGTACAACTCCAGCGCCTTGAGACCTTGTTCGTCCTCAACCGCTGCCGTGAGCCGTACGGCCGAAGCGCTGCTGCGCTGCCGCGGCTGTTCCACACCCTCCAGGCCCGCCATGCACCCATCATGGACGGCCGGTACGCCCGTCCGGGCCGTTCCGCAGGAATACACCCCCGGAATCGGAGATCCGGAGGGAGCGCTTTGGCATATGCGGAAGGCAATCGGCGGCCCATGACACCACCACGACCTGCGGTGACAGGCTGCTGGCCGACGATCACCATCCGTAGATCACGCTCTCGCCTCAAGGCTCCCTTAAGGCCTGGCTAAACCACCCACAGGGAGGAACGGGCGACGACGGCATCATTCACACGGCCGCGTACGGCCCGCGCTCATACGAACTTGGCCTTGCCCGGGCCCTCTTCGACGAAGCTGCGCATCCCGCGCTCCCGGTCCTCCGTGGCGAACAGGCCCGCGAACCAGTTGCGTTCGATGGTCAGGCCCGTGTCGATGTCCGCCTCCAGGCCCGCGTCCACACACTCCTTGGCCGCGCGCAGCGCGATCGCCGGACCCTGCGCCAGCTTCGCGGCCCACGCGTGCGCCTGCTCGTACACCTCCGCGGCGGGCACCACGCGGTCCACCAGCCCGATGGTCAGGGCCTCGTCGGCCTTGACCATCCGGCCGGTGAAGATGAGGTCCTTGGCCTTGGAGGGGCCGATCAGCCGGGACAGCCGCTGGGTGCCGCCCGCGCCAGGGATCAGGCCGAGCAGGATCTCGGGCTGGCCGAACTTCGCGTTGTCGGCGGCGATCCGGTAGTCGGCGCAAAGGGTGAGCTCGCAACCGCCGCCGAGCGCATAGCCGGTGACGGCGGCGACGACGGGCTTGGGGATCCGGGCGACGGCGGTGAAGGCGTCCTGCAGGGCGCGGGACCGGGCGATCATCGCCGCGTGGTCCATGGTCTGCATCTCCTTGATGTCCGCGCCGGCCGCGAACACCTTCTCCCCGCCGTAGAGGATGACCGCGCGCACGTCCGAGCGGTCGGTGGCCTCCACCGCGAGCTCGCGCAGCCGGTCCTGGGTGGCGATGTCCAGGGCGTTCATGGGCGGCCGGTCCAGGCGGATGGTACCGACGCCTTCGGAGACTTCGAGAGAGATGGTCATACGGGTGAGGTTAGTGCCAGGGGGTCCGGGGGTCTCCCCGGAAAAGCACAGCACCAGGAGTGGCCCGGTGCTGTAGGTCACAGCACCGGGCCACCCGGACTTCGTACGCCTACGCGGCGAGGCTTACTTGATCCACTCCGACCACGCCATGTTCCAGCCGTTGAGGCCGTTGTCCGGGGCGATCTGCTTGTCCTTGGAGTTCTTCACGACGAGCACGTCGCCGATCAGCGACTCGTTGAAGAACCACGCCGCCGGGGTGTCCTTGTCGCCGGCGCCACGCACGTCGCGCAGGCCGACACAGCCGTGGCTGACGTTCTCCGAGCCGAACGTGCTCGAAGAGGCCCAGTAGTTGCCGTGGACGAAGGTGCCCGAGGTCGACAGCCGCATCGCGTGCGGGACGTCGGAGATGTCGTACTCGCCGCCGAAGCCGACGGTGGCGCCGTTCATCCGGGTCACCTTGTACTTCTCGCTGATGACCATCTGCCCGTTGTACGTGGTGGTCGACGGGGCGCCGGCCGTGATCGGGATGTTCTTGAGCACCTGGCCGTCGCGGACGACCTCCATCTGCTTGGTGCTCGCGTCGACCGTGGTCACCTGGGAGCGGCCGACGGTGAAGGTGACCGTACGGGTCTGCTTGCCGTAGACCCCGGGGCGGCCCTCGACCCCGTCGAGGGCGAGCCTCACGGTGACCTTGGTGCCCGCGGCCCAGTAGTTTTCGGGGCGGAAGTCGAGGCGGTCGTTGCCGAACCAGTGGCCCTCGACCGGCACGGACGGCTCGGCCGTGACGGTGATGGCCTTCTCGACGGCTTCGGGATTGGTGATGCCACGGGTGAAGTTGATCGACACCGGCATGCCCACGCCGACCGTCGCGCCGTCTTCCGGCGTGTAGTGGCCGATGAAGGTGTTGACCGGGGTCAGGGTGGTGAAGGTGGTGTCCTTGGCGGACTCCCGGCCGGCCTCGTCCTTGGCGACCGCGTGCACCTTGTACTCGGTGGCGGAGGCCAGGTGGCGGGCGGGCTCCCAGCTCGCGCCGTCCTCGGCGAGCTTGCCCTCCACGGCGTTGCCCTTGGTGTCGGCGACCGCCACCGTGGTGAGCTTGCCGCCGGTGCTGGTTATCTTCAGGACGCCGCTGGTGGCGACTTCCTTGGACCCGTCGTCCGGCTTGACGCTGACCACGGCCCTGGACGCCTCGGTGCCGGTCTTCGCGCCGCCACCGCCCGTCCCGCCCTTGTCCCCGCCACTGCCCCCGCTGTTGCCGCCGCCGCTGCACGCGCTGGTCAGCAGCAGGGCCGCTCCCAGCAGGAGGGCCGGCAGGCCGGTGCGGACGCGGCCGCGTATCGGCTGCAGGTTCACTCGTGTTCTCCCCATGTCCCCCGCGCGCGGACAGTCGCGCGCTTGCCGACAGGTAATCACATGGGGACAACACGAAAGGGCACGGTCTTGTCACTGTTCCGTCCCAAGTGTCGGGGCGGTCAGGGCTGTCCGGGCGGTGGGCGGTTCAGTCCTCGGTGCCCGGTTTGGTACCCCAGACGTAGACGGAGTCACCGTTGCGGAGGAGGTTCCACAGGCGTTCCGCGTCCCGCGGCGTGAGGTTGACGCAGCCGGCCGAGCCGCCGCGATCGAAGAACTGTCCGGGGCGGCCGTGCAGGGCCTGGCCCCCGTCGAAGAACTGGGCGTGGGGCATGGGGGTGTTGTAGAGCGTGGACACGTGGTTCTTGTTGCGCCAGTAGATCTTGTGCCAGCCGCGACGGGTCTCCTGGCCGTCGCGGCCGGTACGGATGGCCACGGGCGTGAAGACGACGCGGCGTCCGCGCTGCACCCAGAGCAGCTGCCGCGTCAGGTCGACGCAGGTGACGCGGTAGGTGCGGACGGGGCAGGCGCCGGCGGCGTTGGGGTTCGCATGGGCGGCGATGGCGACCATGGTGCGGTAGGTCGCCAGGCCCGCGTAGCCGTTGGCGGGGGTGATCCCGTACCTGCGCTGGAAGACGCGCACCGCGCCGCAGTCGGCCGGGGACTGCACCCCGTCGGACGGCCGCTTCAGGTAGGCCTCCAGCTCGCGCTGGTAGGGGCCGGTGCCGGCGGTGCAGGCCGTCTCCGGCTCCAGGACGGTGGCGGAGGCGGAGGCCTGCGCCGGTCCGGTGAGAGCGAACAGCGCGGCGAGGACGGCCGTCCCCGCGATCACGCCTGTCGTCCGACCTGTCGTCATACGGTCCTCCTCGGGTCCCGCGGCTGGGCTCATGACTTGTCCCGCTTGTTGTGCAGCGTCACCGCGAGCCGCCTGCCGGGGGTCTTCGCGTCCAGCCTCAGCGGACCGGTCACCCGGTTGTCCGGCACGACGTAGCCCTCGGAGACGTCCGTCTCGACGAGGTAGTACCAGCCGTCGGAGAGCCGGTCGAAGTCGCACACACCGGCGCGGTCGGTGGCGCAGCCGCGCTTGGCCCTCAGGTCGGCGTTGACGCCCCGGGTCTGGAGTCCCTTGGTGTTGTTGGTTTCCTTCCAGACCTCGAACACCGCTCCGCGCAGCGCCTGTTTCGTCTTGGCGTCCTTCGTCAGGATCCTGATCGAGCCGCGCCCCTGCTGACCCTTCTTCTGGTTCTGGAAGGTGAGGACGACGCCCTGGGCGATGTGGCCGTCCTCCAGGGGGAAGGCGGCAACCGGGTCGCGGGGCGGTTCGTAGCCCGCCGGGGCGGCCGTCTGGCGCCAGTAGTACGTCTCACCGACCGGAAGTTCGATCGCGCAGGTGCCCTTGGCGTCGGTCACGCACGCGCCGTCGGTCTTCTCGTCGGGGTGCTGTCCGGAGGTCTGGAGCCAGGCCTGGTCGTTGGTCTCGCGCCACAGCTCGAAGCGGGCGCCGGGCAGGGCGGCGCCGGTGTTCTCGTCGGCCGTGCGCAGCACGACCTTGGCGCCTGCCGCCGCCCGGTCGTCGCCGGAGTCCGCCGCGAAGGCCGTCGGCGCCGCCCCGACAGCCAGCACGGCCGCGATCGCCGGCCCGAGGGCCCGTTTCCTAGCTGACATGACGCTCCGTCCGTTACCTGCCCCGATGTGCCCTGACAGGCTGGAGGCACGCTTCGGCGGGGCGGCGGCAGGACACTCCCCCGCTACGGCATTGCGGTCACACGAATCACCCGTTCGTGCTCGCGTGACGGCGAGAAGCGACGGCTCGGGCTACGGGCTACGGGCGACGGGCGACGGCTTCAGGCCACGGCCTCAGGCGATGGCGGAGCCGGCGACCCAGTCCGCCCAGGACATGTTCCAGCCGCCCAGACCGTTGTTCGCGGCCACGGTCTTGTCCTGCGAGTTCACGACCTCCACCACGTCCCCGACCAGCGTCCGGTCGAAGAACCAGCCGGCCGGGGTGTCGGAGCCGCCGCCCTTGTCGTCGCGCAGGCCCACACAGCCGTGGCTGATGTTGGTGGAGCCGAAGGTGTCCGGGCTGGCCCAGTAGTTTCCGTGCAGGAAAGTGCCGGAGGCGGTGAGGCGCATGGCGTGCGGGACGTCGGGGATGTCGTACTCGCCCTTGCCGTCCTCGCTCGTGAAGCCGACGGTGGCGCCGTTCATCCGGGTGACGTCGAACATCTCCATCACCACCATCTTGCCGTTGTAGGTGGTGTTCTTGGGCGCCCCGGCGGTGATGGGGACCGTGGACACCAGCTGCCCGTCCCGGCGGACCTCCATGGTGTGGGCCTCCGCGTCCACGGTGGAGATCTGGGAGCGGCCGACCGTGAAGCGGATGGTCTTGTCCTGGATCCCGTACGAACCGGGCGCGCCCTCGATGTCGCGCAGGTTCATCTTCACGGTGACCTCGGTGCCGGCCTTCCAGTACTCCTTGGGCCGGAAGTCGAGGCGCTCGCCGCCGAACCAGTGGCCCACGACCTCCACCGCCGGGTCGGAGGTGACCTTGATGGCCCGTTCCACGTCCGCGCGGTGCTTGACGGCGCGGCTGAAGTTGAAGGAGACGATCATGCCGGTGCCGACGGTGGAGCGGTTCTCGGGTTTGAAGTAGCCGATGAACCGCTCCTCGGGGACGTAGGTGGTGAAGGTGGTGTGCCGGGCCTGGCGGCGGTTGTGCCCGTCGAGGGCGACGGCGTCGACCGTGTACTTGGCGGCGAGCGAGAGCCGACCGGCCGAGGGGTCGGGGCTCCAGCTGAGGCCGTCGGCGGCGATCGATCCGGGGACCTTCTCCTCCTGGGCGTCCTCCACCTTGGTCACGACGACCCGCTCGAGCCGCCCCTCGGGAACATTGACCCGCAGCGGGCCGTCGGCCGGCACCCCCTTGGCGTTGTCCGCGGGGGTGATCCGGATGGCCTCGTCCGGCGACCGGGGTTTGCCGGGCAGCTGGATCTCGACCGGGGAGCGGCCGTCCTCGGTGCAGCCGGTCAGCCCGCCCAGCAGGCACGCCCACGCCGCCACGGCGGCGAAGCCCGCCCCTGCCCGCCTCGTCAGAAAAGTCACGTTCCGTCCAACGACACGCCCCCTCCCGGGGAAACGTGGGCGCGGGCCACGTTCCGGGCGGGGCAGTGCGGGCAGAACAGTGTGAAGGACCAGACGGGGGCGGGCCCAGGCCGGGACGCCGGGGCCGCAACCGCTACCCCCGCCGGTACCCAGGAGCCGTGGAGGCGTGCAGTGTCGAGCGCAGCCGAGCAGGAGGCGGTGGAGACCGCCGCGACGGACACCGTGCGCAAGCGGGTCCAGGCGCAGGTGTTACGGGTGTCCGCGCGCCCGGGACCACCGGTGTGGCCAGGGTCCTCGCACCCGCTGGGAGCCCGTTACCACGTCGGCCCCGGCGGGGTCGCGGGTACCAACTTCGCCCTGTGGGCGCGGGGCGCGGAGGCGGTGGAGCTGTGCCTCTTCGACGGGGACGGCCCCGAGAGCACCGAGACGCGCTGCGCCCTGACCGAGCTGACGCACGAGATCTGGCACGGCTTCGTGCCCGGCGTGCGCCCCGGGCAGCGGTACGGATTTCGGGTGCACGGCCGCTGGGACCCGTGGACGGGGGCCCGGTTCAACGCGGCGAAGCTGCTGCTGGACCCGTACGCGCGGGCGGTGGACGGGGCCCCGGGGAATGATTACGGCACGCTGCCGCCGGAGGTGTACGGGCACGTGCGGGACTGGCCGCAGCAGTACATCGCGGACACGGTGCGCGACGACCGGGACTCGGCGCCCTTCGTCCCGAAGGGGGTCGTCGTCCACGATGACGACGACTGGGCGGACGACGTCCGGCCGAAGACGCCGTGGGCCGATTCGGTGATCTACGAGCTGCACGTGCGCGGCTTCACGATGCGCCATCCGGGTATTCCCGAGAAACTGCGGGGCACGTACGCGGGGCTCGCCCATCCGGCGGCGATCGAACACCTGACGCAGCTGGGCGTGACCGCGGTGGAGCTGCTGCCGGTGCACCAGTTCGCGCACGAGGACCATCTGCTGCGGCGCGGGCTGCGCAACTACTGGGGCTACAACTCGGTCGGCTACTTCGCCCCGCACGCGGCGTACTCGTCGAGCGGGACGACCGGGCAGCAGGTCGGAGAGTTCAAACGGATGGTGCGGGCGCTGCACGCGGCGGGGATCGAGGTCATCCTCGACGTGGTCTACAACCACACCGCCGAGGCCGGCGAGCTGGGCCCGACGCTGTCCCTGCGCGGAGTCGACAACCGGGGCTACTACCGGCTCCAGTCCGACCAGCGCCGCTACGCCGACTACACGGGCTGCGGGAACACCCTGCACGCCGGGCGCCCGCACGTACTGCGGCTGATCACCGACTCGCTGCGGTACTGGGTGACGGAGATGGGGGTGGACGGCTTCCGCTTCGACCTGGCGGCGGCGCTGGCCCGCTCGATGCACGACGTGGACATGCTCTCGCCGTTCCTGGCGGTGATCGCCCAGGACCCGGTGCTGCGGCGGGTGAAGCTGATCGCGGAGCCCTGGGACGTGGGCTCGGGCGGCTACCAGGTGGGCGCGTTCCCGCCGCTGTGGACGGAGTGGAACGACCGGTACCGGGACGCCGTACGGGATTTCTGGCGGGGCGCGCTGCCCGACGTACGGGACCTCGGCTACCGGCTGTCGGGGTCGAGCGACCTGTACGCGTGGGGCGGGCGGCGGCCGTACGCGTCGGTGAACTTCGTGACGGCGCACGACGGTTTCACGCTGCGGGACCTGGTCTCGTACGAGCGCAAGCACAACGAGGCCAACGGGGAGGAGGGGCGCGACGGGACCAACGACAACCGGTCCTGGAACTGCGGGGCGGAGGGGGAGACGGGTGACGAGCGGGTCGGCGCGCTGCGCCGGCGGCAGCTGCGCAACCTGCTGACGACGCTGCTGCTGTCGACGGGCGTGCCGATGCTGGTGGCGGGGGACGAGTTCGGGCGCACCCAGGGCGGCAACAACAACGCCTACTGCCAGGACAACGAGACGGGGTGGGTCGACTGGTCGCTGCTGTCCGATCCGGCGTGGGCCGGGCTGTTCGCGCTGACCCGCCGGCTGATCGCGCTGCGCCAGGCCCATCCGGTGCTGCGGCGGCGGGCGTTCTTCTCCGGCCGGTCGCAGGGCGCGGACGGGCTGCGGGACCTGGCCTGGTTCACCCCGGCGGGGGCGGAGATGACGGAGCGGGACTGGTACGCGCCGGCCGCCTCGGTGGGGCTGTACCTGTCGGGGCGGGACATCCCCGGCCGGGACGAGCGGGGGCGGCAGGTGACGGACGACAGCTTCCTGGCGCTGCTGCACGCCGGGGACCGGCCGGTGGAGTGGGTGCTGCCGGGCGCCCCGTGGGCGGGGGTGTACGAGCTGGTGCTCGACACCTCGCGGGAGTCGCAGGACGCCCCGCCCGCGAGCCGGCACCGCGGCGGGGAGAACCTGACGGTCCCGGCGCGGTCGGTGCTGCTGCTGCGCGTCCTGACGTGACGGGCCTCGCTGGGCTCCCGGCGGACGGCGGGGGCGGGGCTGGTGGTGGTCGCGAACCCGGCCGTACCGCTGCTTCAGGACGTACGGGCGCATCCCGAGCCGAAGGCCGCGTACGCCCTGCGATGATGTGGCCGTTCATACGAACGGCGAACAAGAGTTCAGGCAGGGGTACGCATGGCGAGAGTCGGGACCGCGCTGCGGGAGCTGCGCGGGGCGCAGAAGTCGGCGAAGGGGGTGTCGCTCTACTCGCGGTTCGTCAACCGGCCCGCCGGGCGGTACCTGGCCGCCGGGTCGTACGCGCTGGGGCTCACTCCGAATCAGGTGACGCTGGTCAGCGCCGCCTTCAGCTTCGCCGCCGTCGCGGCGGTCGCGCTGGCCGCGCCCTCGTGGGGGCTGGGGATCGCCGTGTGGGCCGCACTCGCGGTCGGCTTCGCCTTCGACTCCGCCGACGGACAGCTGGCCCGGCTGCGCGGCGGCGGCAGCGCGGCGGGCGAATGGCTCGACCACGTCGTGGACTGCGCCAAGCTCACCGCCCTGCACACCTGCGTGCTGATCGCCTTCTACCGCTTCCCGGATACGTATGGGATCGCGGGGGGCGCGACCGGCGCGGACGGCTGGCTGCTGGTGCCCCTCGGCTTCCAGTTCGTCTCGGTCGTCACCTTCTTCGGCGGGCTGCTCACCGAGAAGCTCAAGCCCAAGCCGGCCCCGGGAAGCCCCGCCGCCGCGCCGTCGACGCTGCGCGCGGTGGCGTTGCTGCCCGTGGACTACGGCGTCTTCTGCCTGGTGTTCCTGCTGCTCGGCGGCGGGAAGCTGTTCGTCTACGGGTACGCGGCGCTGGGCGCGGTCGCCTCGCTGTTCCTGCTGGCGTTCCTGACCAAGTGGTTCCGGGAGCTCAGCGCCGTTCGGCGGTGAACGGCTCGGCGACCGGGACGGGTTGGGCGAGCACGTCCAGGGCCCGACGCAGCTGGGTGCTGGAGGTGTGCACGGTGTAGGGGAAGTAGACGACGTCCACCCCGTGTTCGGCGAAGTCCTGCTCCAGCCGCTTGCCCTTGGGCGTCCCCCGCCAGTCGTCGCCCTTGAAGATGACGTCGAAGCGGACCTGCTTCCAGGTCTCCACCTTGTCGGGGACCGTTTCGACGAAGGCGGCGTCGACGTACTTGACGCTGCGGACGATCTCCAGCCGTTCGACGAGCGGGATCATCGGGCGGCGGCCCTTGGCGAGTTCGGCCATCTCGTCGGAGACCACTCCGGCCACCAGGTAGTCGCACTGGCTGCGCGCGTGCCGAAGGATGTTCAGGTGTCCGATGTGGAACAGGTCGTAGGCCCCGGGCGCGTAGCCGACCCGGTACGGTCTGCGCGCTGACGCTCCACGGTCGGACAAGTCGTACTCCGTCATCAGGTACCCCCCAGAGACCACACCCCCCGGTGTGGCAGATCAGCCGACAATAGCGTGCACGTTCCACACCTTGTGGGTGAACGAATAGGGTGACGTGCGCATCATCCAGGGGAGAAGGGGACGTTCAGTGTCCAGATCCGGTCACCGGCGGCTGCTGCTGGTTTCCACCAACTACGCCCCCGAGCACGCGGGCATAGGCCCGTACGCCACTCAGATCGCGGAGCACTGGGCGGATCTCGGCCACGAGACCCACGTCCTGGCGGGCATGCCGCACTACCCGGCCTGGTCGGTCGAGCCGGAGTACAAGGGGGCGCTGCGGCGCACGGAACAGCGCGCGGGGGTCACCGTGCACCGGCGAGCGCACACCGTGCCGCCGCGTCAGACCGCCGTCAAGCGGGCGCTGTTCGAAGGATCGATCCTGCTGCACGGAGCCGTGGCCCCGCCCCGGATGCCGAAGCCCGACGCGGTCATGGCGCAGATGCCGAGCCTGGCCGGCGGGGTGCTCGCCGCGCGGCTGGCCGCGCGGTGGAAGGTCCCGTACGTCCCGGTCGTCCAGGACCTGATGGGCGCCGCGGCCGCGCAGAGCGGGATCAGCGGCGGCGACAAGGCGGCCGCCATCGCCGGGCGCGCGGAGGCGTACGCCCTGAAGCGCGCCACCCTGGTCGGCGTCATCCACGAGACCTTCGTGGACCGGGTCGTCGGGATGGGCGTGGACCCCGGGAAGATCCGCCTGGTGCCCAACTGGTCCCACGTGCCGCAGCCCACCAAGCCGCGCGGCGAGACCCGGCGCCACCTCGGCTGGGCGCCCGGGCAGACGGTCGTCCTGCACTCCGGGAACATGGGCCTCAAGCAGGGCCTGGAAGTCCTCGTCGGCGCCGCCCGGCTGGATCCGAGCGTCCGGTTCGTGCTCATGGGCGACGGCAGCCAGCGCTCGGCCCTCGCCCACCTCGCGGCCGACGTGCCCAATCTGGACATCATCCCCCCTGCCGCCGACGGCGAGTTCCCGGATATCCTCGCCGCGGCGGACGTCCTCGCGGTCACGCAGCACGCGGCCGTGCTGGACATGAGCGTGCCGTCCAAGCTCACCTCCTACTTCCAGGCCGGCCGGCCGGTCGTCGCGTCCGTCGCGGCGCGGGGCGGCACCGCCCAGGAGGTGGAACGGTCGGGCGCGGGGGTGCTCGTACCACCGGAGGATCCGGGAGCCCTGCTGAAGGCCGTACGGGCCCTGGCGCAGGACCCCGAGGGGGCGGACGCGTTGGGGGCGGCCGGTCCCGTCCACGTGGCGGCGCACCTGAGCCGTGGGGCGGGCCTGGCCCGGATCGACGCACTGATCGACGAAGCTCTTGGGGGGCACCCGACGTGACCGAGACGAACCGGCCGGCAGCGGCCCCGGCCGACGACGAACCCGATCTCCTCAGGGACCAGTTCCGCCAGCTGCTGCGCTACCGGCGGCTCATCGGGGCGGGGATCGGGATCGGCCTGCTGGGCGGCGTCTACCTCGGCATTTCCACGGCGGACACCTACGTCGCGACCGCCGACGTCGTCCTGCGCGCGCCCACCGACGACCCGTTCAACCCGAGCCTCGCGCCCGACAAGGCGATCAACATCGGCTCCGAACGGCAGGTCGCGCTCTCCAGCTCCATAGCCGTCGAGGCCGCGAAGAAACTCGGCGTGGCCGACAAGGACTTCGGCGCCCTGCGCAGCGGCCTCCAGGTCACCAACCCGCCGCAGACGATGGTGCTCCGCTTCACCTACACCGCGTCCTCCCCCCACGAGTCCGCCAAGCGCGCCAACGCGATGACCGACGCCTACCTGCTCAAGCGGCAGGAAGCCCTCGACGTCACGCGCGACCAGATGGTCAAGGGTTACAAGGCCCAGCGCGACCCGGTCGCCAAGCAGCTCGACGAGCTCGTCAAGGAGATCGCCCGGATGCCGGCCGGCGCCCCGCGCGACACCGCCACCTCCACCAAGACGGACCTCCAGAGCGAGGTGGGCCGCTACAACGGCAGCATCACCAAGCTCGAAGCGCTCGACATGACCCCGGGCCGCGTCACCAGCAAGGCCACCGCGCCCAGCAACGACGACGGCCTGGGCCTGGTCATGTCGCTGGCGCTCGGCGCGGCCGTGGGTCTGGCGCTCGGCCTGCTCGCCGCCTGGGTGCGGCTCGTCTTCGACCCCTCCCCGCGCTCCGAGGGCGATGTGGCACGGGCCCTGCGCGCACCCGTGCTGGGCTCCCTGCCCCGGGACAAGACCGGCGGCGGGCCCCTGCTCGCGGCCGGCGAGGAGGATCCCCGGCTCGCCGAGGAGTACCGCTCGGTGGCCTTCCGGCTCGCCTACGACGCCCGCTTCGCCGACCGGCGCCGCCTGCTCGTCGTCGCCCCGCGCGGCAGCAGCGAGATCGCCGCCGCCGTCGCCGTGAACCTGGCCGCCTCCTTCGCCGAGACCGGCAAGGACGTGCTGCTCATCGAGGCCGACCTGCGCACCCCGGTCCTGGCCAGCCAGCTGCCGACCGACGCCGGCGGACGGCCGCGCTGGGGCCGGCAGCCGGGCGGCTCCCCCGACGGGCACCCGGGCCGGCAGGCGGAATCCGACTGGCCGGACGGACGCCAGCTCGTCGTGGACGCCGGGGAGTCGGGCGCCTTCGACCTGATCCCGGGCGAGCGGGTGCGCAACGTCGCCCGCGCGCTGACCTCCCCGCGCGCCACCCGGCTGATCTCCGAGGCCGACTCCCCCAACTCCACCGTCGTCGTGCTCGCGCCGCCCGTGCTGTCCTACGCCGACGCCCTCGCCCTCGTCGACCGCGTCGACGGCGTCCTGGTCGTCTGCGACCCGCGCGCCGTCCACCGCACCGACCTGTCCCGCATCCGCGAACTGATCAGCGGCGCCGGCGGCATCGTGCTCGGCGCGGTGCTGCACGGGCCGCTGCCCGGCGAGAAGCGCGGGCGCGGCAAGACCAAGCGTGCGGCCGCCACCCCCGTCGCGCCGCCCGCGCCGCAGCCGATCCCGCGCGAGGCGGCCGAACCGGAGCAGCACATCCCGGGTGACGGCACCGACACCGTCGCGCTGCGCACCGTACGCACGGGCCGGAGGTGAGCCGGCGGGGCCTCGCCGCGCTCTCCTCGGTCCTGGACCAGGCCGCCTCCAGCGCCACGAACATCCTCGTGGTGGTACTGGCCGCCCGGCTCTCCACGGCGGCCGGCTTCGCCGACTTCTCGATGGTGTACGTGGCGTTCAGCGTGCTCCTCGGACTGAACATGGCCTACGTCGGCCAGAGCGTGGTGCTGGAGAAGGGCGAGGGGCTGGGCACGGTGTGCCGCTCCTCGGTCGCCTTCACCGGGGCCGCCTCGGCGGTGGCGGGGGCGGTACTGGCCCTCGTCGGCCTGCTGCTCTCCGGGGCCACGGGGCGGGCCTTCCTCGCACTGGGACTCGTACTGCCGTTGGTGCTCGTACAGGACGGGCTGCGGTACTGCTTCTCCGCCCTGCGGGTGCCGGAGCGGGCGCTGGCCGCCGACGCGCTGCGGCTGGCGTGCGCGGTCGCGGCGCTGGCCGTACAGCCCGAAGGGGCCTCGGCGGGGCGGCTGGTCTTGGTGTGGGGGCTCTCCGCGCTGCCGGCGCTGGGCCTCGGGCTGTGGCTGCTGCGGCCGTACGTACGGGGGGTGCGGGGCGAGCTGCGTCCGTACCTCGACCGGGGGCACCTGGGACGGCGGTTCGTGGTCGAGTTCGCGGTGGGCAACGGCTCCAGCCAGCTCGCCGTGCTGGGCCTCGGTCTCTTCGCGACGCCGCTGGCCGTCGGTGCGCTGCGCGGTGCGAGCACCCTCTTCGGGCCGCTGAACGTGCTGTTCAACTCCGCGAACGCCTTCGGGCCGCCGGTGCTGGGGCGGCTCGGCGGCAAGCCGGGTGTGGTCCGGGCGACGGCGCTGCTCGGGCTCGTACTCGCCGCCGTCGGCGCGGGCTGGGCGGCGGCCCTGTACGTCCTGCCGGACCGGCTGGGCCGGGAGCTGCTCGGTGACACCTGGGCCTCGGCGGCGGCGCTGCTGCCGGCGACGGGGGCGCAGTACGCGGTGATGGGGCTGGGAACGTGCGCGCTGCTGACGCTGCGGGTGCTGGCTCCGAAGGCCACGCTGTCCTTGCAGGTCGTCTTCTCGCTGCTGTCGGTGGGCCTGCTGCTGGGTGGCTACGCCGTGTGGGGCGTGGCCGGGGCCGCGTGGGGCCTGGCGGCCGGCTCGACCCTGAAGGCGGCGGCCGCCTGGCTCCGGGTCGCCCGGCTCAAGTCCCCTGCTCCGCAGGACGAGCCCGTCGCGGCGTAGCCGCTGCCCGGCACCTGCCGACGCAGCTCAGCCGAATCGAGCCCCGCCGCCGATTGAGGCGCGGGTCCGGGCGGAGCCCGGGAACGGCGGGGCGCGGGTCAGCGCAGCGTCGTGGCCCGGTCCTGGCGGTACGTCGCGACCAGCGCCAGGCACAGGGCCGCGATCGCCACGCGCCCCGACGCCTGGAGCAGGGGGCCCCGCAGCAGGATGAACGAGTACCCCGCGACCAGCGGGACCACGACCGAGATCAGACTCCCCGGCGGGGACCGCCGCGTGGCGCGCTTGGCGTAACGCCGGTCCACGCGTGCCGAGGCGTACCCCATGCCCAGCAGCCCGGCGCCCATGCCCAGCGGGCCGAAGTCGATCCACAGCTCCGCCCAGATCGGGGAGGAGAGGTTGGTGTTGACCGTGCCCATCCACTGCCCGACCATCACCCCGGTGTCGCGCGGCTTCCCCGGCCACACCGATCGCGGCACCGCGAAGAAGACGGACCCGGCGAGCTGGCGCCCGTAGAAATGGCCGGGGCCGGAGTTGGAGAAGGTGATGGTGTTCGCGAACATGCCGATCTGGTCGTAGTCCTTGAGCGCCATCGGCTCCAGGAACGAGGTCGTCTCGACGGGCTTGTAGTTCTTCTCGTCGTACCGGAAGCGGTCCGCGAACGGGAAGACGAGCAGGGCGACGACCACGGCCATCGACAGGGCCACCCGGTACATCGCGGCGCTCACCGGGAAGACGGTGAAGAGCAGCGCGAACATGACGGTCAGGAACCAGTAGCGCGGGTTCGAGACCGGGTTGTTGACCACCAGGTTCAGCGCGGCCAGGGCCGCCCAGGTCACGATGACCGACACCTTGCGGCGGGCGAACTTCGAGGTGATCATCCAGCGCGTGTAGAGGAGCAGGGCGAGCAGCGCCGGTACGGTGCCGAAGCCGCGCAGCAGGGCCTGGCCGGCCTGGCCGTCGCCGTTGGAGACGCCCGCCTCCTCGATGCCCGCGATGATCTCCTGGCGGCTGGAGAAGAAGACGGCCGGGCCGCCCAGCTTCGCGATGAACGCCGCGCTGCACAGGAACGCGAGGACGGTCAGCAGTTGGAGCCGCCGCCGGTGCGCCATGACGGGCCGGGGCTCCTTCTGGGAGCCGCCCGCGCGGCCCGCCGGCCGGTGCCGGGCGAGCAGGACGCCGACGTCGAAGGCCGTACAGCCGAGGAGCACCAGGCCGATGGCGACGGTGAGGTCGGAGCGGGGGCCGACGACCGGGGTGGGCACCTGCCCGAGGACGGCCTGGGCGAGGGGGGCGACCCCCATGGCCATGTAGACGAAGAGCCAGAAGGAGCCCTGGAGCAGCTTGCGGCGGCTGGTCAGCACCATCGCGGAGAGCCGGGCGCCCGCGTACATGGTGAGCAGCAACTGGAGCCAGAAGGCGGCGTCGTGGGCGCCCGCGCCGGACTGGACGGCGACGAAGAACGGCAGGAAGACGGTGAATCCGAGGGCGAGCGGTACGGAGAGCGCCCGGGAGAGCAGGGTGCGCGAGGTGGTGACCGTGCCCCACTGGCTCTCGTCCTCGACGGGGGGCGGCGCCACCGTGGCGGAAGGCTTGCGTACGTCCGTCACCACTGTCGCATCACTGTCGCCCCCACCCCTGTGCGTGACCCGCGCGCAGTCTAGGACGTGATCCGTAAGTCACCAAAGGGTGAGCTGCGGATCGCGGCCGGGGCGGTGTCCGGGCTGCCCGGCGTGGTCACGCTTTGGGCGTGGCTCATCCGGGGTCGCTCGGGACCGCTGTCCGGCGGTTCGGGGAGCAGAGGTTCCACGGCATTGCCGTGGGACTGCCACGCGGCCGACACCGCAAGCGGCAGCGAACCCCGCCCCCGCGACGCTCAAGCCGGTTGGAGGCCCGGTTCACCGGCGGCGACGGCCCAGGAGGCAGTGGTACGCACCGGCGCCTGACGGACCGCGATGGTGTCGACGGTCCGTGCGTCGGTGATCCACTGCTGACGGTCGATGTTCAGCCGCAGATAGCCGCGGCGGGAGCCGTCGTAATAGCGGACATGCGGATTCAAGACGGGGTTGAACGCCCTGAGCGGTGCGTCAAAGGCGGCGGGGAAGTCGGAACTGACGCTGGTTGCCGTGAACTCGACGGCGACCGGTTGACTGGAGAGGTCGTCGCGTTCGATCCGCAGATCGCTGAACCAGGAAGAGTGGATGTCGCCCGCGAGCACGATCGGGTTCGGCACTCTGGCGTCGCGCAGGAAACCCAGCAGCCGGCGGCGGGCGGGGTCGTAGCCGTCCCACTGGTCGAGGTTGACGATGGAGGGCAGCGGCCGGGTCGGGTCGAGGAAGTTGGGGAGCCGAATCTGGCTCATCATCACCTGCTGGGCGATGACGTTCCAACGGGCAGGGGAGTCGGCCAGTCCGCGCCTCAGCCACCTCTCCTGGACATCGCCGGTGAGTGTGCCGGCGGTGTTCTGCGTGCCGGCCGCCTCCGGGCCGAAGTCGCGGGGGTAATCCCCCGGCTGGTCCGTGCGGTACTGGCGGGTGTCCAGCACATTCAGCCGAAGCAGGTCACCGAAGTCGAACCGGCGGTAGAGCCGGTAGTCCGGGGAGCCGGGATCGAGGCGGTGCCGGAGCGGCAAGTGCTCGTAGTAGGCCTGGTAGGCGGCCGCGCGCTGACGCGCGAAGGTGGCGGGGTCCTGCCTACGGGCGCCGACATCATCGTTCTCGTCCATGAGATCGGCGTAGTTGTCCTCCACCTCGTGGTCGTCCCAGGTGACGATCCAGGGGAAGGCGGCGTGGGCTGCCCGCAGCGCCGGGTCGGTCTTGTACTGGGCGTGCCTGGCCCGGTAGTCGGCGAGGGTGACCAGCTGGTCGAGACCAGGGGTCGTGGGGGTCGTGTGCAGCCGGTCGGGGTAGACGCTCTCGGGGTCGAACTCGTAGATGTAGTCACCCAGGTGCAGCACCGCGTCGAGGTCCTCCTCGGCGAGCCCGCTGTACGCCGGCCAGTAACCGTTCTGCCAGTCCTGGCAGTTGACCACGCCGAACCGAAGCGCACCGGGGCGGGAACGCGGCGACGGGGCGGTGCGCGTCCGGCCGACCGGGCTGAGCTGTCCGCCCGTCCGGAAGCGGTACCAGTAGTCACGGGCCGGGGCCAGGCCTCGTACATCGACGTGGACGCTGTGGGCGAGCGCGGGGTCGGCGTCCACGGCACCGCGGCGGACGACCCGGCGGAACTGCGGATCGGCAGCGATCTCCCATTCCACGCGCACCGGGCTGGTCCCCATGGAGGGGGCGTCGTAGGGATCGGCGACCAGCCGCGTCCACAGGACGATCCCATCGGGCAGCGGATCACCGCTGGCCACACCGAGTTTGAACGGGTCCTGCTGGACCCGCTCCGCGTGGGCGGTACGGATGCCCAACGCCTGAGCACCCGCGGCGACGGCCGCACCGACCAGCAGTCCGCGTCGGCTGATCGCCGGCGGCCGGGGTCTGGCAGGGGCAAGGGCAGGGGAAGACCGGCCGACGCGGCCAGACCATCGACGACAACGCCCGCGCCGTCGCAGTACTCCACAACCTCGAGATCGACTAGGTGTGAATTGCGGATCATCTCATAGGCTGAGCGGTGGCCCCCGGGGAGGCGTGGCTGTGGGGGTTCCCTCGGACGGAGTCTGGGGGCGGATGATGAGGGGCGACCGTTGCGTGATCTTCCTGCCTTCACGCTGGCCGGATACGACAAGGGCCGGGGGCTGTTGACGCAGGCGCTCTGGTTCGCCGTGATGAACACGCTGTTCATGTCCTGGTTCTGTCCGGCCCGGCTGCGGGTCGCGCTGCTGCGTGCGTTCGGGGCGGAGATCGGCGAGGGGGTCCTGATCCGGCACAAGGTACGCGTGCTGTGGCCGTGGAAGCTCACCGTCGGGGACCACACCTGGATCGGCGAGGGCGCATGGCTGCTGAACCTGGAGCCGGTGACGATCGGTTCGCACGTCTGCCTCTCGCAGGAGGCGCTGCTGTGCACCGGCTCCCACGACCACCGGGCCGCCGACTTCCGCTACCGCAACGCGCCGATCACCGTCGAGGACGGCGCGTGGGTGGCCGTACGGGCGACCGTGCTGGCCGGGGTGACCGTGGGCCGCTGCGCGGTCGCGGGCGCGGGGGCCGTCGTACACAAGGACCTGCCGGAACTGACCCTGCAGACGCAGGACGGGCGCCGACGCCCGGTGGAGGAGCCCGCATGAGAATCCTGCACGTCGTCACCCTCCACTCCCCCTCGCACGCCTTCGGCGGGCCGGTCCGGGTCGCGCTGAACCTCGCCAAGGGGCTGCGGGCGCGCGGCCACGAGGCCCGGCTGCTCGCCCTCGGCGAAGGCTTCGGCGAGCCCTGGCCGACGGACGTCGAAGGTGTCCCCGCCAAGCTGTTCCCCGCCCGGCGCCTCCTCCCGCTGGGCTTCAGCGGGATGACCTCGCCCGCACTGCTGGCTTCGGCCGGGCGGCTGGTGCGGGGCGTGGACCTGGTCCATGTCCACCTGGCCCGGGACCTGGTCACCCTTCCGGTGGCGCTGGCCGCGCTGCGCGCCGGGAAGCCGGTCGTCCTCCAGACCCACGGCATGGTCGACCCGAGCGACAAGCTCCTGGCCAAGGTGCTGGACGCGGTGGCGGTACGCCGCCTGCTGCGCGGCGCCGACACCGTCCTGTACCTGACCCCGCACGAGCGGACCGGGCTGGACGCGGTCGTCGGCGGCGAGCCGCTCGCGAACGCGGTCCGGCTGGTCAACGGCACTCCGGAACAAGAGGAACGGCAGCCGCTGAGCGGACCGCCCCGGATCCTGTACGCGGCCCGCCTCCAGGCCCGCAAGCGCCCGGTGGACTTCGTGGACGCGGTCCCGGCCGTACTCGCCGCCCACCCCGACGCGGAGTTCACGCTCGCGGGACCGGACGAGGGCGAACAGCCCGCCGTACTGCGCCGGATCGCGGAGCTGGGGCTGGCGGACAAGGTGCGGGTGCCCGGCCCGCTGAGCGGCGGGAACGTGCTGCGGGAGCTGCGCCGCTCGCACGTCTACGTACTGCCCTCGGTGGACGAGCCGTTTCCGATGTCGGTGCTGGAGGCCCTCTCGGTGGGCGTCCCGTCGGTGGTGACCCACTCCAACGGCCTGGCCCGCGACATCGCCACGGCGGGCGCGGGCCGCGCGGTCGATCCCGGCCCGGAAGGGGTCGCGGACGCGGTCCTGGCCCTGCTGGACCCGGCCGCCAACGACGCGGCCTCGACCGCCGCCCGCAAACTGGCCGCCGCCTCTTTCTCGATGAACGCGGTCCTGGACACCCTCCTCCCGGTGTACGAAGGGGCCCGGCGCCGCGTCTAGAGCCCGTCCCGGCGGGACTCCTGAACCACCGGGACGGCGCCCGTCACCCGGCGGCGCTTGAGGACGCTCGCGTAGACCGCGAGGCCGACGGCTCCCGCCACGATCATGATCAGGCCGGCCACGTCGAGGTTGACGCTCTCCATCTCCCAGTCGCTCGCGAAGGTGAGGATGGCCCCCACCACGATCAGGGCGATGCAACCGCTGATGCCCCGCATAGGACTCGCCTCCAGGTGGTCGTGTGACCTCGCGGGTACCCGGCGAGCCGACATGAAAACGCCGCAGCCGTCCGGACGTTCGAGCGGCGGCGGCGTCTTCGTGCGATGCGGGTCCTACGCCGGGAGCCAGGCGTAGCAGGCCGTCGAGGTGAATTCGGCGGTGCCGGGCGGAATGGTGGCCGTGGTCTTGGCGCCCGGAGCGACCGGGGCCTCGGGGCCCGAGGCGAGGACGGTGCCGTCCTTGGACTTCGCCTCCCACGTGCACGTCGTGCTCTGGGTCAGCGCCCGGTAGGTGCCCGGCGCGGGTGACGGGCGGGGGCCTTCGCCGAAGCCCTTCTGCGCCGCGTCCAGGATGGGCTTCTGCTCGGGGCAGAGGTGGGTGATCGCTTCCTTCGCGCCGGTGATCTCCCCGGAGATGACGGCCCCGGTCGCCGCGTCCTTGTCCCGCTTCGCGGTGCGCTCCACCCGCTGGCAGGCCTCCTGGCCGGACTGCAGGACGGCCGCCGGGTCCATCTTCTCGGGGACCCGACCGCTCAGGTACTTCTTCTCGTTGTCCTTGAAGGTGCCGGTCTTCGGCGTGAGCTTCGCGTCCGGCAGGACGGGGCCCGTCGGCTCGGCGTCGGGCGAGGCGGCCGCGGAGGGCGCCTCCGAGGCGTCCGCGGGGTCGGGGACCGGGGAGGAGGCGGGCGGCTTGGGCTTGACCGCTGCCTCGGCTTCGGCCTTGCGGTCGCCGGAGGAGCTGCAGGCGGTCAGCGTCAGGGCGGCGGCCAGCAGAACAGCAGCCGCTGCGGAGCGTCGGTACATCAGGGGGCTCCCGTACTTACTGGGGACTCGGGTGAGAGAGGTGTACGGGGCCCGGCGCCAGTGGCCGGGCCCCGTACGCCGTCAGGCGGTTACGGCTGGCCGAAGGTGAGGATCAGCTGCGGAGCCGCGTCCACCGCCGTCGACTCCGAGGACCAGATCCACAGCGGGTCCGTGCCCGTGCCCGTCAGGCCGAGGCTGTAGCTGCTGCCCAGCACCGCGGAGAGCGCGGCGGTGTCCAGCTCGACGTTCTGGACCGCCGAGCCGTCCGGCACGCCGGCGATGCTGCCGAGCGCGGTGGTGCCGAGGGTGGGCTTGGTGTTGAACGTCGTGCCGGCGCCGCTCCAGGTGCCGGTGACCGGGACCACGGAAACGGTGTCCGCCGTCCCGGCGCCGGTCTGTGTCGTGGTCTTGACCTGGAGGGAGGCGGCCTTCAGGACCTGTCCGGCGGGGGCCGCCGGGAGACTGAAGCGCAGGTACGTCTCGTACGCCGAGGTGCCGCGCACCGCGAGCGACGTGGACGTGCCGTAGGCGGTGCCCGGGGCGCCCTGGTTGATGTAGGTGTCCTCGGTCGCGACGACCTTGGAGACCGTGTCGGTGGGCGCCTTGGCCAGGTCGAAGTGGGACGTGATCTGGGCCTGGGTCAGCGCCGTCGGGTAGACGGCCGTCTCGTCGATCTGCCCGGCGAAGAAGTTGCTGGTCGGACGGTTCGGCCAGCCGCTGAGGTTGTCGCCGCCCACGTGCCAGAAGCCCGCGTACGACTGGAAGTTCGTGACGGGAAGCGTGCCCTTGCTCTTGCCGTCCACGTACAGCGCCATGCCGCCGGGGCCCTGCGTGCCGACGACGTGGTGCCACTTGTTGTCGTTGTACGTGTCGAAGAGGCCGGTGGTGATGGTGCGGGCCGAGCCGTTGTAGACGCCGAAGGCCAGCCGGCCGGTGTTGGTCATGTACAGCATCTTGTCGAACGAGCCGCTGCTGTAGACGGTGTTGTTGCCGAAGCCGATCAGCTTGCCGCCGCGCGTGGTGCCCGTCTTGAACCAGGTCTCGATGGTGTACGAGGTGCCGACGAACTGGCGGTGGTCGCTGTAGACCTGCTCGTTGGTGCCGTTGAAGCCCATCGCCGTGCTGGCACCGGTGACGGCGCCGGGGGTCTGGCGCAGCGCCGGGGCGTTGACCTGGATGCCGCTGGTGTTGCCGCTGACCGAGGAGTCCGCGACGTACGGGCTGACCGTGTCGTCGTAGCGCCAGTACAGCTTGGCGCCGTCGGTGCGGACCTTGTCCGGGTAGGCCTGGACCGAGGTCGGCACCGTCACGGAGACGTTCGCCGACAGGGCGCTGGTGTTGCCCGCGGCGTCGCTCGCGGTCACCCGGTAGCTGTACGACTGGCCGGCCTTGACGGTGGTGTCGGTCCAGGAGGCCTGGGGACGCTCGAACTCCAGGGAGTCGGCGGTCATGGTGTGGACCGGGGTGCCCGAGCCGTTGCGGAAGATCCGGTACGTCAGCTTGCTGTCGTCCTGGTCGTAGCTGGTGCGCCAGCGGACCTGGACCTCGCCGGGCTTGACGCTGGCGGCGCTCGCGACCGGGGTGGTCGGGGCGCCGACGTCGCCGGTGGAGGCGAAGCGGGTCAGGGCCTGCTGCGGCTTGCCGTTGATGAGGGTGAACTCACCGCCGACCCACATGTACGAAACGTCGTTCTTCGCCGCCACGGCCATGACGCGCGGGCCGATGCCCTCGCCGAGGCCGTCGTTCGCGGTGGGGTGCCAGCCGAGCTTGCGCGGGCCGCGCACGAAGCCGTCCACCGGCGCGGGTGCGGCGCCTTCGTGGTCGGTCGGCTGCGCCAGCAGGAAGTGCCGCTTGCCGTCGGGGAACTCCAGCTCGGTGGAGCAGTCGTGCGCGTGCGAGGAGCTGTACAGCACACCGTCGTGGGGCAGTACGAACTGGGTCGCGCCGAGGCAGCGGTCGCGCCACTTCTCGCTGAAGTCGGGGTTCAGGGCCAGGCGGCCGTCGAAGACGCCGCCGCCGGAGCCCTCGTTGCCGGTGTAGTAGCCCGTCGCGTCCGCGGAGATGTCCTTCACGACGGAGTTCGACGGGATGTTGCTGTACGTCTTGGTGACCGCGCCCGTGGTGGCGTTGACGACCGCCAGCGCGTGCGAGTTGGTGCCGTTGACGGCGAAGAAGTCACCGCCCAGCAGCACGTGCTGGCCGTCGTTGCTGACCTCGACGGCGCGGCCCGGCTCGTCGGCGTTGGCGGTGAAGGGCTTCAGCGCACCGGAGGTGGCGTCGACCGCGGCGAACCGCTCGCGGATCTCGCCCTGGACGGTACCGAAGTCACCGGCCGCGTAGAGGGTGTCGTCCGTGACGGCGAGCCCGCGCACGGTGGCGGGGAAGTTCGGGTGGAACGAGGCCTTGGGGGTGCAGCTCGCGATGTCGATCGCCGCGACGCTGGATACCGGGGTTCCGTTGACGGCGCCGAAGTAGCCGCCCGCGTACAGGGTCTTCTTGTCCTTGGAGACGACCAGCGCCCGTACGGTCGCGGTGCCGTCGCCGACGGTGAAGGCCAGCTTGCAGGAGCTGGGGTTGCCGGTGGCGGCGTCCAGCGCCACGAAGTTCACGGCCTCCTGCTCGGTGCCGCTGCCGATGCCCTCGGGCGGGCTGACCGCCGAGAAGGTGCCGCCGGCGAAGACGGTTCCGTTCGCCTGGTCCATGGCCCAGACGACGCCGTTCGGCTGCCAGGTGGGCAGTTCGTCGGCGGTGAATGCCACCGGCGGCGTGATGGCGGACGCCTCGGGCATCAGCACCAGGCCTATACCGGTGCCGACACCGGCCAGTGACAGGACGAGGGCAGCAGTCAGCCCTCTGGATCTACGCATGAGCCCCCCAGGGCAATTGCCCGCTTTGATGGCTGGAACTATCCGAACAGCCATATGTACTTCGCGCAGACTAGGGCCCGCTTGACGGACCGGTCACCTCACTTGACCCAATTGCATACCAACTTGGAATCAACAGGGTTCGGCAGAGAGGGCGTCCTGAGGACATACGGCAGGTTTGTCCCCGGTCACACCCCGCGGGAGCACCACGGGGATGACCGGGACACGGCAAATCGTAGGCGAAATGCGGAGGTGCCAGAGGCATCAGAGTCCTCTGACGCCTCTGGCACCTCTGGGACCTCTGGGACCTCAGCGGTCGATGCGGACCGTCACGCCCGCCAGTTGGTCCTCGACCTGACGGACGTCGGAGTCCACCATGATCCGCGCCAGTTCGGGGACGAGGACCGTCGGCTTCCAGCCGAGGATCTCCCGCGCCTTGGAGGCGTCGCCGATCAGCGCGTCGACCTCGCTCGGGCGCTCGTACTTGGGGTCGTAGCGCACGTGCTCGTTCCAGTCGAGGCCCGCGTGCGTGAAGGAGGACTCGACGAACTCGCGGACGGTCGCGGCGACTCCGGTGGCCACCACGTAGTCGGTCGGCTCGTCCTGCTGGAGCATCCGCCACATGGCGTCCACGTACTCCGGGGCGTATCCCCAGTCGCGGACGGCGTCGAGGTTGCCGAGGTAGAGGTGGTCCTGGAGACCGGCCTTGATCCGGGCGACCGCGCGGGTGATCTTGCGGGTCACGAACGTCTCGCCGCGGCGCGGGGACTCGTGGTTGAAGAGGATCCCGTTGACGGCGAACATGCCGTACGCCTCGCGGTAGTTGACCGTGGTCCAGTACGCGAACACCTTCGCGGCCCCGTACGGGCTGCGGGGGTGGAAGGGGGTCCCCTCGTTCTGCGGCGGCGGGGTCGCGCCGTACATCTCGGAGGACGAGGCCTGGTAGATACGGGTGTCCACGCCGCTGGCCCGGATGGCCTCCAGCAGGCGCAGGGCGCCGAGGCCGGTGACGTCGCCGGTGTAGAGGGGGGCGTCGAAGGAGACGCGGACGTGGGACTGCGCACCGAGGTTGTAGACCTCGTCGGGTCGTATGTCACGCAGCAGGTTCACCAGGGCGACGCCGTCGGACAGGTCCGCGTGGTGCAGGACGAAGGACCGGTTGGCGGTCTGCGGATCCTGGTAGATGTGGTCGATCCGCTCCGTGTTGAAGCTGGAGGACCGCCGCACGAGCCCGTGCACCGTGTAGCCCTTGGACAGCAGGAGCTCGGCGAGGTACGAGCCGTCCTGTCCGGTGACGCCGGTGATCAGCGCGGTCTTGCCCATGTGGGGTCCCCCTGGAGTTCGTTCGTCGTGGTTCGGTCTGACTCTGGCCCGGCCGGCCGGATGACGGGGCTCGGGGCCTGCGGCCCGGGAGCCGCCCCGCTCCGGCCGGACGCCCCGCCAGGTCCCGGCACGGAAGCGCCCGGCCGGGGGCTGGATGCGTACCGTACACGCCCGGTCCGGCCGTCTTTGCGGCGGATTCCGCCCGCCACCGGCCCCGCCACCGCCGGTGCCCGCCCCGCGCCCGCACGCCGAACCGGCCCGCGGGGCACGCCGATCGCCCACGCGGCGCGACCCGCCGGCCCGGGTCCGGAACACGGTTCCGGACCTGCGCCGTCCCGCCGGGACTCCCGGCTGCGCCGGAAGCCCCGGCAGCGACCGCTCGCAAGCCGCACACCGCGCCCACACCCACGACCCGGCCACAGCACGACAGCCGCCGCATGCCGAACCGGCCTGCGGGGCGCGGCGATCGGCCACGCGGCGCGCGCCGCCGGCCGGGGGCCCCGGAACTCCGCCGCCGTCCCCGCCGGTCACGGGTCGGCGCCGTCCCGACGGGATCCCGGGCTGCCCCGGAACCCGCGGCAGCGGCCTGGCATCATCGGCGGTATGACACGTTCGCTGCCGCTCCTGCCCCCGCACGCCCGCGTCTTCGTCGCCGGTCACCGCGGCCTCGTGGGGTCCGCGGTCGTCCGGCGACTCACCGCCGACGGCCACGAGGTGCTGACCCGGGGACGCGCCGATCTCGACCTGCGCGACGCCGCCGCGACCGAGGCGTACCTGAGGGACGTCCGCCCGGACGCCGTCGTGCTGGCCGCCGCCAAGGTCGGCGGGATCATGGCCAACAGCACGTACCCGGTGCAGTTCCTGGAGGACAACCTCAAGATCCAGCTCAGCGTCATCGCCGGCGCGCACGGCGCCGGGGTCGGCCGGCTGCTGTTCCTGGGTTCGTCGTGCATCTACCCCAAGCTGGCCCCGCAGCCGATCCGCGAGGACGCCCTGCTGACCGGCCCGCTGGAGCCCACCAACGAGGCCTACGCCCTCGCGAAGATCGCCGGCATCGTGCAGGTCCAGTCGTACCGCAAGCAGTACGGGGCCTCGTACATCTCGGCCATGCCCACGAACCTCTACGGCCCGGGCGACAACTTCGACCTGGAGTCCTCGCACGTCCTGCCCGCCCTGATCCGGCGCTTCCACGAGGCCGCCGCCGAGGGGCGTGACGAGGTCACCCTGTGGGGCTCCGGCACCCCCCGCCGGGAGTTCCTGCACGTCGACGACCTGGCCGCCGCCTGCGCGGTGCTGCTGGAGCGCTACGACGGCGGCGAGCCGGTCAACATCGGCTGCGGCGAGGACCTGACCATCAGGGCGCTGGCCGAGACGGTCGCCGAGGTGACCGGCTTCCGGGGCCGGCTCGCCTGGGACACGTCCAAGCCGGACGGGACCCCGCGCAAGCTGCTGGACGTCTCCCGTCTGACCTCGCTGGGCTGGAAGCCGGGCATCCCGCTGCGGGACGGCATCGCCGCCACCTACCGCTGGTGGCTCGACCAGAACTGATTCCACCCCGGCCCCTCAGTACGCTCCGCGCCCGTCGACGACGGCGCGGAGGGTGCGGCCCATCACGTCGACGTCGCTGGTGAAGGACCAGTTGTCCACGTACTGCAGATCGAGCTGAATCGTTTCGTCCCACGACAGGTCGGA
Source organism: Streptomyces sp. NPDC003042 (assembly GCF_053591315.1). Classification (NCBI taxonomy): domain Bacteria; kingdom Bacillati; phylum Actinomycetota; class Actinomycetes; order Kitasatosporales; family Streptomycetaceae; genus Streptomyces; species Streptomyces sp. NPDC003042. Next base: position 29,499 of record NZ_JBSFTP010000047.1, on the reverse strand, counting down.
GCGCCCGCTGATCTGCCACAGGCCCGTCATCCCGGGCCGTACGGCGAGCCGGCGCAGCTCGACCTCGTCGTAGCGCGCCACCTCCTCCGGCAGCGGCGGACGCGGACCGACCAGCGACATGCTGCCGGTCAGTACGTTGTACAGCTGCGGCAGTTCGTCCATGGAGGTCCGCCGCAGCAGTCGGCCCACCCGGGTCACCCGGGGGTCGCGACGCATCTTGAACATGAGCCCGTCGTTCTCGTTGGCCCCCGACAGCTCGGCCTTCAGCCGGTCGGCGTCCACCACCATCGTGCGGAACTTCCACATGACGAACGGCGTTCCGTCGCGGCCGATCCGGCGCTGGCTGTACAGGGCCGGGCCGCGCGAGCCCAGCCGGATCGCCAGGACGACCGCGAGGAAGAGCGGTGACAGCACGAGCAGCCCGAGGGCCGCCCCGGTGCGGTCCAGCCCCGACTTGAGCAGGGTCTGCACCCCCCGGCGCACGGGCGGCGCGATCCGCAGCACGGCGAGCCCGCCCGCGGACAGCGTCTCCAGCCGCTTGACGGAGACCTCCACCAGCCCGGGGAAGACGGCCAGTTCGAGCCCTTCGTCGTGCAGGGCCCAGGCGATGCGGCGCAGCCGCTCCCCGCCGACCCGCGCGCCGGGCGCGACGAGCACCAGGTCGGCGTGGTGGCTGCGGACGGCGCCCAGCACGGCGGCGGCGTCCCCGTGCGGGGGCCCGGACATCACGGCGTCGAGCCGGGCCGCGACGGGGGTACCGCTGGTGAGTTCGCCCGCCCCGACGGGGACGACGCCGACGACGACGTAGGGGTGGTCGGTGCGCGCCGCGAGGTGCGCGATGACGCCCTCGGCGGTGTCCGGCTCCCCGACGACCAGGACCCGGCTGACGGCATGTGCCTCGCGGCGGGCGGCCGTGAGGTGGCGGTAGGTGAGCTTGTGGCAGGCGACGGTGATGAACAGTGCGGGCAGCAGCGCCCCGAGGGCGGCCAGCCGGGGGGTGCTTTCCCCCGTCAGCACCCGTACGACGGCGAGGACTCCGATCAGAATCAGCCAGTCGTGGACGACGGGCAGCACAGCCCGGCTCTCGCCGAGCACCCGGGCCGCGTAGCGGTGGCGCAGCGCCTGCACCCCGGTCCACGCCATGGCCGCTCCGACGGCGCAGTACAGCGGCCTGGCCTGCTGCGCGGCCTCGAAGACGAGGCCTACGGGAAGGGCGGCGCCGACGAAGTCGGCGGTGACGGCGGCGGGCAGGTACCAGCGGTTCTTGTCACCGAGCCGCCGGGCCGGCGCAGTTGCCGTCCCCCCCGACTCCCCGGTTGTTCTGGCCACCCTTTGCGCAGGAATATGGACATGCCTCATGGGCCCCCCTGGCACGTGGTCTATGGCAGTGGCGCCTGCCCGTGGCTTCCCCTGGCTACCGGCATGTGGCGCACCGGGAAACAGTACGACAAACGCCCGTACGGTAGATGCCGTTTGCGTGAACGAGGTCCGTTGCCGCCCGAGCGCCGGCGATCGGTATCAGGCATTCCGAATTCCGCGCTACGCCTTCGCACACGAAGGTGAATGGTTCGGATACCGGATACGTATCTTCGGACAACGGACTGTTTCCGGCCAACATTTTGACGCGGCCCTGACATCACGGCCCACAGGTGGCACTCTTCGACCGTTCATCGCACCAGCCCGATCTGCCCGGAGGCCCACCCAGCCATCCGGAACCCCCCTTGCAGAAGGAGTCTGCGTTGAGTCCCACCCCCCAGAGGCGTGCCACCGCTGCCGGCGCGCTCATCGCCGCGGCGGCCCTGATCGCCGTAGGCATACAGGCCGGCACCGCAACCGCCGACGCCACCGCGTCGCAGGCCCGCACGGCCGCCCAGCCCAACCCGGGCGCGGCCAACCTCAAACTCAGCGCTTCGGAGCGTGCGACGCTCCTCGCCGAGGCCAACTCGACCACCGCGCAGGCCGCCAAGGCGCTCGGCCTCGGCAGCGGCGAGAAGCTGGTCGTCCGCGACGTGGTCAAGGACGCCGACGGCACCACGCACACCTCGTACGAGCGGACCTACGACGGTCTGCCCGTACTCGGCGGCGACCTCACCGTCCACGCGAAGGACGGCGTCACCAAGAGCGTCACCAAGGCGACGAACCACGAGATCAAGGTCGCGGACACCGACGCCTCGGTGACCCCGGCCGCCGCCGAGAGCCAGGCCGTCTCCGCCGCCAACGCCGAGGGCTCGAAGGAGGCCAAGGCCTCCAAGAACGCCCGCAAGGTGATCTGGGCGGCCGAGGGCGCTCCGGTCCTCGCCTACGAGACCGTCGTCGGCGGCCTCCAGCACGACGGCACGCCCAACGAGCTGCACGTGGTGACCGACGCCAAGACCGGCGCCAAGATCACCGAGTGGCAGGCCGTCGAGACCGGCACCGGCAACACGCAGTACAGCGGCCAGGTGACCCTCGGGACCACGCAGTCGGGCAGCACCTGGAACCTGACCGACGCCGTCCGCGGCGCCCACAAGACCTACAACCTCAACCGCGGCACCTCCGGCACCGGCACGCTCTTCTCCGGCCCGGACGACACCTGGGGCAACGGCCTGCCGGCCAACCTGGAGACGGCCGGCGCCGACGCGCACTACGGCGCGGCCCTCACCTGGGACTACTACAAGAACGTGCACGGCCGCAACGGCCTGCGCAACGACGGCGTGGCCCCGTACTCCCGGGTCCACTACGGCAACAACTACGTCAACGCCTTCTGGCAGGACTCCTGCTTCTGCATGACCTACGGCGACGGTGACGGCAACGCCAAGCCGCTCACCTCCATCGACGTGGCCGCGCACGAGATGACCCACGGCCTGACCTCGGTCACCGGCAACATGACCTACAGCGGTGAGCCCGGCGGCCTGAACGAGGCGACCTCCGACATCTTCGCGGCGGCCGTGGAGTTCCACGCCAACAACGCGCAGGACGTCGGCGACTACCTGGTCGGCGAGAAGATCGACATCCGTGGCAACGGCACCCCGCTGCGCTACATGGACAAGCCCAGCAAGGACGGCTCGTCCAAGGACGCGTGGTACTCGGGCATCGGCTCCATCGACGTCCACTACTCCTCGGGCCCGGCCAACCACTGGTACTACCTGGCCTCCGAGGGCTCCGGCGCCAAGGTCGTCAACGGCGTGAGCTACGACTCGCCGACCTCGGACGGTCTTCCGGTCACCGCGATCGGCCGCGACGCCGCCTCGAAGATCTGGTTCCGCGCGCTGACCACCGGTCTGTTCAAGTCGAACACCAACTACGCGGCCGCCCGTACGGCCACCCTGCAGGCCGCCGCCGATCTGTACGGCGCCGGCTCGGCCACGTACAACAACGCGGCCAACGCCTGGGCGGCCGTCAACGTCGGCCCGCGCGTCGTGAGCGGTGTCTCGGTCACCAACCCCGGTAACCAGAACACCGTCACGGGCAGCGCGGTCAGCCTGCAGATCCAGGCCTCCAGCACCAACGCCGGTGCGCTGAGCTACGCGGCGACCGGCCTGCCGGCCGGACTGTCGATCAACGCCTCCACCGGTCTGATCTCCGGCACGGCGAGCACGGCGGGCACGTCCAACGTGACCGTCACCGTGACCGACGCGCAGAGCAAGTCGGGCACGGCGGCGTTCACCTGGACGGTCGGCACCAGCCAGCAGACCGTGTTCGAGAACACGGCCGACTACCAGATCGCGGACAACTCGACGGTCGACTCGCCGATCACGGTGAACCGCACGGGCAACGCGTCGAGCGCCCTCAAGGTGGACGTGAACATCGTCCACTCCTACGTCGGTGACCTCAGGGTCGACCTGGTCGCCCCCGACGGCACCGTCTACAACCTGCGCAACCGCACCGGCGGCAGCGCGGACAACATCGTCCAGAGCTTCACGGTCAACGCCTCGTCCGAGGTCGCGGCCGGCGTCTGGAAGCTCCGGGTCGCCGACCTCGCCAGCATCGACACCGGCTACATCAACAGCTGGAAGCTCACCTTCTAAAACCCCCGGTGAGTGACCACTGACAGACCCACCTGACGACCGACGCGGGGCCGCCCGGGAGGAAACCTCCCCGGGCGGCCCTGTTTCCATGGCTCAGTCCGACGGGACGAAGCGCACGGAGTAGGTGCGGATGATGGAGTCGTCTCCGGACCTCACCGCGTCCATGGGGTGGCCGACGCAACCCCTGGTGCTGTAGAGCAGGGCGGTGCCGCTGGTCTCGTTGACCAGGTCGGTGGCGGGAGTGCCGCCGACGCCGGGGAGGTCGATGCAGACGTGGTCGTTGGGGCGGACGAGCACGGCGGTGGCCGATTCGCCCCAGCCGTCGGTGAAGGTGTACACGAAGCCGCCGGAGGCGGCGGAGGACGGTGCGGCGGCCGGCAGGACGAGGGCGAAGGCGGCGGCGACGGCTGCGGTCGCGGCGGCGGTACGGGTGCGCATGGGCGGCAGCGTAGGAGCCGACGTCGCCGCCGAAACGATCCGCCGCGCGCAGCGCGTGCGAAGGTTCACCCTCCCGGTGCGGCATACGGAAGGGGACGGGCGGCCGGCGGACCCGGCGCGCCCGTCCCCCGGCCCGGCTCAGCGCAGCAGGACGCCGCCCACCCCGTCGGTGTCCACGGGGGCCGCGACCAGACCCAGTTCGGCCGGGGTCGCCAGCAGCGGATGCGCGGGCAGGATCCGTACCGTGTAACCGAAGGGGCCCGTACGGTCCAGGGCGAGCGGGCCCTCGTACACCCAGCGTCCCTCCAGGTCCGGCCCGGCGGCGGGCTTGAGCGGGAAGTTCCGCGCGTCCCGGATCACGTCCTGCGCGTCGACCCGGCCCGCGACGGCCTGCACCTCCACGTCCTCGGGCGCGAGCGAGTCCAGCGCCACCCGCACCCGCAGCGTGAGGGTGGCCCCCAGCTCGGCGGTGCCGCGGACCGGGGCGGCGGCGACCGCCTCCACGTGCTCGACGGCGACCCGCGGCCAGGCCGCCCGGACGCGCCCCTTCCACCAGGCGAGGTCCCGCGCGGCCTCCTGCGTGAGGGCGCGGTGGGAGAGTGCGGCGGGAGCGTAGAGCCGCTCCACGTACTCCCGCACCATCCGTCCCGCGAGCAGCTTCGGCCCCAGCGACACCAGGGTGCGCCGGACCATCTCGATCCACCGCACGGGCAGGCCGCCGACCCCGGTCCGGTCGTAGAAGCGGGGCGCGACCCTCCCCTCGATCAACTCGTAGAGGGCGTTCGCCTCCAGGTCGTCGCGCCGGTCCTCGTCGCTCCCGAGGCCGTCGGCCGTGGGGATGGCCCAGCCGAAGTCGGGCTCGAACCACTCGTCCCACCAGCCGTCGAGCACCGAGAGGTTGAGGCAGCCGTTGAGCGCGGCCTTCATCCCGCTGGTCCCGCAGGCCTCCAGCGGCCGCAGCGGGTTGTTCAGCCAGACGTCGCAGCCCGGGTAGAGCTTCTGCGCCATGCCCATGCCGTAGTCCGGCAGGAAGACGATCCGGTGCCGCACCCGCGGATCGTCCGAGAAGCGCACCAGCTCCTGCACGAGCCGCTTCCCGCCGTCGTCCGCCGGGTGGGCCTTGCCCGCGACGACGATCTGCACCGGGCGGTCCGGATCCAGCAGCAGCCTGCGCAGCCGCTCCGGATCGCGCAGCATCAGCGTGAGCCGCTTGTACGACGGCACGCGCCGGGCGAAACCGATCGTCAGCACGTCCGGGTCGAGTACGGAGTCCACCCAGCCCAGTTCGGCGTCGGCGGCCCCGCGCTGCTTCCACGAGGCGCGCAGCCGGTCCCGTACCTCCTGGACGAGCTGCTCGCGCAGGGCCCGCCGTACGTCCCACACGTCCTGGTCGGCGATCTGCGCGACGGCGTCCCAGCGGGGCGAGCCGCCGACCGCGAGGGCGTCCTCGGCCCGCCCGGCGCCGATCTGGCGGGCGCCGAGCCGCATGACCTCGGGGGCGACCCAGGTCGGGGCGTGCACGCCGTTCGTCACGGACACGATGGGCACGTCGGCGGCGTCGAAGCCCGGCCACAGCCCGGCGAACATGCCGCGGCTGACCTCCCCGTGCAGGGTGGACACGCCGTTGGCGCGCTGGGCCAGGCGCAGCCCCATCACGGCCATGTTGAACACGCCGGGATCGCCCCCGGGATAGCTCTCGGCACCCAGCTCCAGGATCCGGTCGACCGGTACGCCGGCCAGCTCACCGCCCTCGCCGAAGTGCCGGGCGACGAGGGCCCGCTCGAAGCGGTCGATGCCGGCGGGCACGGGCGTATGGGTGGTGAACACGGTCCCGGCGCGCACGGCTTCGACGGCGGCGTCGAAGCCGAGGCCGCGCTCGCCGTCCAGTTCCCTTATGCGTTCGAGCCCGAGGAACCCGGCGTGGCCCTCGTTCGTGTGAAAGACCTCGGGATCGGCATGCCCGGTGATCCGGCAGTACGTGCGCACCGCGCGCACGCCGCCGATCCCGAGCAGCATCTCCTGGAGCAGCCGGTGGTCGCTGCCGCCGCCGTAGAGCCGGTCGGTCACCTCGCGGGCGCCGGCGTCGTTGTCCTCGACGTCGGAGTCGAGCAGCAGCAGCGGCACCCGCCCGACGCGGGCCTGCCAGACGTGCGCGTGCAGGGACCGCCCGCCGGGCAGCGTGAGCGACACGCGGGCGGGGCTGCCGTCCTCCTGGCGCAGCAGGGCGAGGGGCAGTTCGTTGGGATCAAGGACCGGATAGTGCTCCTGCTGCCAGCCGTCGCGCGAGAGCGACTGGCGGAAGTAGCCGTGCCGGTAGAGCAGTCCCACCCCGATGACCGGCACACCGAGGTCACTGGCGGCTTTGAGGTGGTCCCCGGCGAGGATCCCGAGCCCGCCGGAGTACTGGGGAAGGGCGGCGGTGATCCCGAACTCGGGTGAGAAGTAGGCGATCGCGGCGGGAAGCGCGTCGCCGCTCTCGTGACTCTGGTACCACCTCCCGCCGTGGACGTAGTCATCGAGGTCGGCGACGGCAACGGCCAGCCGCCGCAGGAACCGCCGGTCGGCGGCGAGTTCCGCCAGCCGGGCGGCGGGCACGGCACCGAGCAGCCGGACGGGATCCCCGCCGGCGGCATGCCAGCCCTCGGGGTCGACGGATTGGAAGAGTTCGCGGGTTTCCGTATGCCACGACCAGCGCAGATTGCGCGCGAGCTCGGCGAGCGGCATCAGGGGTTCGGGGAGGACGGGGCGCACGGTGAATCGACGGATAGCCTTCACGTGTCCACCTTCGCAGGGGATGACGGATCGAAGCGGCCGCACCACGCTGTGCACCGCGCATCGCCCCCGGAAGGCTATCCCCGACACCCCCCGCCGAACCATCCCGCCTCACGCCGCGCGCGGCGGCCCCCCGCGCGTTCGCGCGGGCGAAGCACCGAGCCCGGGCACGGCCGCGCGGGAAGTGGCGGGACGGGGAGCGAACGGGCCCCCCGCGCCCCGCCCGGCCGGGCCGGCGCAACGGCTACGCGTCCGTCGCCAGCCGGGCGTGGAGGTGTTCGTCGTGCCAGCCGTCCGCGTGGAGGAGGGCTTCGCGCATGGTGCCCTCCAGCGGGAAGCCCGCCTTCACGGCGATGGCGCACGAGGCCGGATTGGCCACCGAGTGGCAGATCCGCAGGCGGTGCAGGCCGATGTCCTCGAAGGCCCAGCGGGACACCGCGGTCACGGCCCGCGTCATGACTCCCCGGCCCCGCCCGGCCGGCAGGAGCCAGTACAGGAACTCCGCGCTGCCGGCCGCCGGATCGAAGTCGGCGAGGCCGATGAGGCCCACCGGAGCGGAATCCGGCGAGGGGGCCACCGCCCAGATCGCCGCCTCCCCGGCGGTCCAGCGCCGCTGCCACCCCGCGATCCGCGCCACCGCCTGCGCCCGGGACATCTGCTCCGGCCGGTTCCAGTGCCGGATGTCCGGGTCCTCGTAGGAGGCCTCCAGCACCGGCGCGTCAACCTCGTGCCACGGCCGCAACACCATCCCGTAGGGCAGATCGAACACCGGCTGGACCCCCCTCGCGGGCGGGCCGGAAGAGGCGGACGGGACAGGGGTGACAGGGGGTATCTCGGAGTCCATCGACCCATCCTCGCCGACTTGACGGAGCCTCGGCGGATCTCGATCCGGCCCTTGGTGATCCGCGTGCCACTACGTACGAGTAGTTAACCAACAGCGCGGATTGGGCGGGGTGAGAGTGGGAAGGGCTCCCCGGGTACGCGATACGTACACGCACGGCGCACCCGCCACCAACCTCTCCCCGCCACCCGAGTGAACGCGGACAGGAGCGGCCATGCCCGCAGCCCAGCCGTCTTCCGAGCGGCTAGAAACAGAGCGAACAGAGCGTGCGCTACCAGCTGCCCTCGCGGCTGGCCTGTTGTCACCGAGCCCTGCGAACTGCCCCCAGGTGATCCCATCATGATCGGTCGCATTCCCGTGCTGGACGTCCGCCCCGCCGTCGACTGCGGCGCCAGACCCGCCAAGGCGGTCGTGGACGAGGTCTTCGAGATCTCGGCCACCGTGTTCCGCGAGGGACACGACGCCGTGGGCGCCCACGTCGTACTCCGAGATCCCCGCGGGCGGCTGCGGCCCCCCGTGCCGCTTCGCGAGCTCGCCCCCGGTACCGACCGGTGGGGGGCCCGCGTGTCCGCCGAGGTCGAGGGGAGGTGGACCTACACCGTCGAGGCGTGGAGCGATCCCGTCGCCACCTGGCGGGCCTACGCCGCGATCAAGATCCCGGCGGGCCTCGACACCGGCATCACCCTCCTCGAAGGCGCCGAGCTCTACGAGCGGGCCGGCTCGCGGATCCCCAAGCGCGACGGCCGCGAAGCCGTGCTGGCCGCCGCCGACGTGATGCGCGACGAGGACCGGCCCGTCGCGCAGCGGTACGCCGCCGCGCTCGCGCCCGCGGTGGACGCGGCGCTCGCGAAGCGCCCGTACCGGGAGCTGGTCAGCTCCGCCAAGGCACTGCCCCTCCTCGTCGAACGCAAGCGTGCGCTCTTCGGTTCCTGGTACGAGATGTTCCCGCGCTCCGAGGGGGCCGTGGTCGAGCCCGGTGAGGCGCCGGTCAGCGGCACCTTCGCCACCGCCGCCGAGCGGCTGCCCGCGATCGCCGCCATGGGCTTCGACGTGGTCTATCTGCCGCCCATCCACCCCATCGGGAGCACGTATCGCAAGGGTGCCAACAACACGCTGTCGGCCGGTAGTTGGGACCCCGGTGTGCCGTGGGCCATCGGGTCCACGGAGGGCGGCCACGATGCCGTCCACCCCGAGCTGGGCACCATCGAGGACTTCGACGCCTTCGTCGCGCGCGCCCGCGAGCTGCGCATCGAGGTCGCGCTGGACTTCGCCCTCCAGTGCTCCCCCGACCACCCGTGGGTGGAGAAGCACCCGGAGTGGTTCCGCCACCGCGCGGACGGGACGATCGCGTACGCCGAGAATCCGCCGAAGAAGTACCAGGACATCTACCCGATCCACTTCGACACCGACATGGCCGGCATCGTGGAGGAGACGGTGCGGATCCTGCGGTACTGGATGGATCACGGCGTCCGGATCTTCCGGGTCGACAATCCGCACACCAAGCCTGTCGTCTTCTGGCAGAAGGTGATCGCCGACATCAACAAGTCGGACCCGGATGTGATCTTTCTTGCCGAGGCCTTCACCCGCCCCGCCATGATGCGGGCGCTCGCCTCGGTCGGCTTCCAGCAGTCGTACACGTACTTCACCTGGCGCAACACCAAGGCGGAGATCACCGAGTACATGACCGAACTGGCCGACACCCGGTCCGCCTCCGTCATGCGGCCGAATTTCTTCGTCAACACCCCGGACATCCTGCCGGGATACCTCCAGCACGGCGGCCGCCCCGCCTTCGAGGTCCGAGCCGTCCTCGCCGCCACCCTCTCCCCCACCTGGGGCGTCTACGCCGGCTACGAGCTCTGCGAGAACACCGCGGTCAGAGAGGGCAGCGAGGAGTACCTGAACTCGGAGAAGTACGAGTTCCGGCCACGCGACTGGGCCGCCGCGGACCGCGAGGGCCGCACGATCGCCCCGCTGATCACCACCCTGAACCGGCTGCGCCGCCGCAATCCGGCCCTCCAGCAGCTGCGCGACATCCACTTCCACTCCACCGACAACGAACAGGTGATCGCCTATTCCAAGCACGCGGGCGGCAATTCCGTACTGGTGGTCGTCAACCTCGATCCGCACCACACCCAGGAGGCGACGGTCTCGTTGGACATGCCGGTACTCGGCCTCGACTGGCACGGGTCCCTCGCGGTGCGCGACGAGCTCACCGGCGATACCTATCACTGGGGCAGGGCGAACTACGTGCGTCTAGAGCCGGGCCGCACGCCCGCGCACGTACTGGCCGCTCTGCGACCGTCCCCGCCCACCGGAGGGTCACCCACCACATGATGATCAACGATCCCGTCCCCGACACGTTCGAGGACACCCCCGCCAAGGACCGCGATCCCGACTGGTTCAAGCGGGCCGTCTTCTACGAGGTCCTGGTCCGGTCCTTCCACGACACCAACGGCGACGGCGTGGGAGACCTCCAGGGGCTCACCGCCAAGCTGGACTACCTCCAGTGGCTCGGCGTCGACTGCCTCTGGCTGCCGCCCTTCTTCGCCTCACCCCTGCGCGACGGGGGCTACGACGTCTCCGACTACACCTCCGTGCTCCCCGAGTTCGGCGACCTCGCCGACTTCGTGGAGTTCGTGGACGCCGCGCACCAGCGCGGCATGCGGGTGATCATCGACTTCGTCATGAACCACACGAGCGACCAGCACGAGTGGTTCCAGCAGTCGCGCAAGGACCCGGAGGGGCCGTACGGCGACTACTACATGTGGGCCGACAACGACAAGCAGTACCAGGACGCCCGCATCATCTTCATCGACACCGAGACCTCGAACTGGACGTACGACCCGCTGCGCAAGCAGTACTACTGGCACCGCTTCTTCTCGCACCAGCCGGACCTCAACTACGAGAACCCGGCCGTGGTGGAGGAGATCGTCTCCGCGCTGCGCTTCTGGCTGGACCTCGGCATCGACGGCTTCCGCCTCGACGCCGTGCCCTACCTGTACGCGGAGGAGGGCACCAACTGCGAGAACCTCCCCCGCACCCACGCCCTCCTCAAGCGGGTCCGCGAGGAGATCGACGCGCACTACCCGGACACCGTCCTGCTCGCCGAGGCCAATCAGTGGCCCGAGGACGTCGTCGACTACTTCGGGGACTACGCGAAGGGCGGGGACGAATGCCACATGGCCTTCCACTTCCCCGTCATGCCGCGCATCTTCATGGCCGTGCGACGGGAGTCGCGCTACCCGGTCTCCGAGATCCTGGCCAAGACCCCGGCGATCCCGGACCGCTGCCAGTGGGGCATCTTCCTGCGCAACCACGACGAGCTGACCCTCGAAATGGTCACGGACGAAGAGCGCGACTACATGTACGCCGAGTACGCCAAGGACCCGCGCATGCGGGCCAACATCGGCATCCGGCGCCGGCTCGCCCCGCTCCTGGACAACGACCGCAATCAGATCGAGCTGTTCACCGCCCTGCTGCTGTCCCTGCCCGGCTCGCCGATCCTCTACTACGGCGACGAGATCGGCATGGGCGACAACATCTGGCTCGGTGACCGCGACGGCGTCCGCACGCCCATGCAGTGGACCCCGGACCGCAACGCCGGTTTCTCCTCCTGCGATCCGGGCAGGCTGAACCTGCCGGTCATCATGGACCCGGTCTACGGATACCAGGTCACCAATGTCGAGGCCGCGATGGCATCGCCCTCCTCACTGCTGCACTGGACCCGCAGGCTGATCGAGATCCGCAAGGCGAACCCCGCCTTCGGGCTCGGCTCGTACACCGAACTGCCCTCGTCCAACCCGGCCGTACTCGCGTTCCTGCGCGAGTTCGGGGACGACCTGGTGCTGTGCGTGCACAACTTCTCGCGCTTCGCGCAGCCCACAGAGCTCGATCTGCGGTCGTTCAACGGGCGGGTCCCCGTGGAGCTCACGGGCGATGTGCGTTTCCCGCCGATCGGCGAATGGCCGTACTTGCTGACCCTGGCGGGGCACGGCTTCATGTGGTTCCGGCTCCGGAAGGAAGTGCGTCCCGAACAACGGGCCGAGCTGCGAACCGAATAGCGGGCCGGGTACGGGGCGGGCAATGCGAATGGGTCAATCGCCCGCCCTGTACGGATCATCCTGACCCGACACTCGCACTTGCCGGAGAAGCAACTGCCGCGCATCCGGGACACTCTGCGCATTCTGTGACGGCCCGGGGAAAGGACGCGACGCCATGTCGGAGGCTGCATCCGCCCGGAGCCGGCTGACGGCCGACCGGGCCGCATGGACCGGGATCGGCCCGCTGGAACCGATGCTGAGGGCCTGGCTGCCCGCACAGCGCTGGTTCGCGGGCAAGGGGCGCACCATCAGCAGGCTCAGAACCGTTTCGGCGGCCGAGCTGCTCCCGCCGGACTCCACACCAGGGCTGCTGCACCTGCTGCTGGACGTGGACGGCGACTGCTACCAGCTCCTGCTGGGCATCCGCCCGTCCCCACTGCCCCCGGGGCTCGCCCCCGCCCTGATCGGCCGCGCCCAGGACGGCCCGTACGCGGGCAAGGCGGTGTACGAGGCGCTGGGCGACCCCCGGCTCGCCGCCATGCTGCTGGAGCGGCTGCGCGCCCCCGGCCTGCTCGGCCCGCTCCGCTTCGACCGGGACCCGGCGGCGCCGATCCCGGCAGGGCTCCTGCCCCGGCCGCTGTCCGGCGAGCAGACCAACTCCTCGCTCATCTACGGAGATTCGTTCATCCTCAAGGTGTTCCGCCGGGTCGGCCCCGGGGTCAACCCGGACCTGGAGCTGCCCAGAGCCCTGGCCGCCGCCGGCTGCGCCCGGGTGCCCGCGCCGGTCGCCTGGTACGAGGCCGAGCTGCCCGCGGGCGAACCACTGACCCTGGGCGTCCTCCAGCCCTACCTGCGCGGCTCCGACGACGGCTGGCAGCTGGCCCTGCGAAGGCTGGGCGCCGGGGCCGACTTCACCACCGAGGCGCACGCGCTCGGCCGGGCCACCGCCGAGGTGCACAGCGCCCTGGCCGCCGCCCTGCCCACCCTCGCGCTCGGCCCCGAGCAGACCGCCCGGCTCGCCGCCGGGATGACCGCGCGCCTCGCCGCCACCGCCCGGGAGGTGCCCTCCCTGCGGCCCTACGAGGCGGGGCTGCGCGGCGCGTTCGACGCCCTGGCCGCCTCCCGCGGCGCCGGGGTCTCCGCGCAGCGCATCCACGGGGACCTGCACCTGGGCCAGACCCTGCGCACCTCCGACGGCAGCTGGGCGCTGATCGACTTCGAGGGGGAGCCGGCCCGGCCGCTCGCGGACCGCCGCCGCCCGGAACCGGCGGTGCGCGACATCGCCGGGATACTGCGCTCCTTCGACTACGCCGCCCGCTCGCACCGGCCGTTCGCCCCCGCCTGGGCGGACGCCTGCCGGGGCGCGTTCTGCGAGGGCTACGCCCGCACCACCGGCCGCGATCCGCGCGAGGATCCCGTACTGCTGCGCGCGTACGAGACCGACAAGGCGGTGTACGAGGCCCGCTACGAGTCCCGGCACCGCCCCGACTGGCTGCACGTCCCGATGGCGGCGATCCGCCGCCTGGCCTCCGGCACGGACCGGAGTTTCGGCCGGACCATGCCCGCTCCCGGCGCCGCACCCGCCACCGGTGAAGGCTTCGCCCCCTCCCCCCTCTCCCCCCCGCCCCTGTCCCTCTCCCGCCACCCCCGCCCGCAGCCACCTAGGAGGCCCCACACGTGAGCGCCGCTCGTCAGTCTCCCTCCACCACCACGCCGTCCACGGCTTCCGGACACGGCGCCCCCGACGCGGCGGCGCAGAAGCCCCCGACCCAGACGCCGGAGACCCAGAAGCCGCCGACTCAGAAGCCGCAGTCTCAGAAGCCCCAGACGCCACGCGCCCGCCGAGCCCCCGCCCCCGCCCACGGCGTGCGGCCCGCACCCGCGCTCGGCGGGGAGGAGCGGTCCCGGCTGCTGGAGGGCCGCCACCACGATCCGCACGGCGTGCTCGGCGCCCACACCCGGCGCGACGGGGTGACCTTCCGGGTGCTGCGCCCGTACGCGAAGACCGTCACGATCCTCGCCAAGGGGCTGCGGGCGGAGCTCTTCGACGACGGGGACGGCCTGTTCTCCGGACTGCTGCCGCTGACCGGGGTGCCGGACTACCGGCTGCTGGTGGCGTACGAGGGCGACGAGATCGAGGTCCACGACCCGTACCGGTTCCTGCCCGCCCTCGGCGAGCTGGACCTGCACCTGATCGGCGAGGGCCGGCACGAGGAGCTGTGGACGGCGCTCGGCTCCCAGCCGATGGAGCACCAGGGGGTGGCGGGCACCCGGTTCACGGTGTGGGCGCCGAACGCCCAGGGCGTACGGGTCAGCGGGGACTTCGCGTACTGGGACCCGACCGCCTACCCGATGCGCTCGCTCGGTTCGACCGGTGTGTGGGAGCTGTTCCTGCCGGGGGTGGGCGAGGGCACGCTGTACAAGTACGACATCGCCCGCCCGGACGGCAGCCACACGCTGCGCGCCGACCCGATGGCGCGGCACACGGAGGTGCCGCCCGCCAACGCCTCGGTGGTGACGGCGTCCCGGTACGCGTGGCAGGACGCCCAGTGGATGGCGACGCGCGGCGCCCGCCCCCTGCACCGGTCGCCGATGTCGGTGTACGAGGTGCACCTGGCGTCCTGGCGGCCCGGGCTCAGCTATCGCCAGCTCGCGGAGCAGCTGCCCGCGTACGTGAAGGAACTGGGCTTCACACACGTGGAGATGATGCCGGTCGCCGAGCATCCCTTCGGCGGCTCGTGGGGCTACCAGGTCACCGGCTTCTACGCCCCGACCTCGCGGATGGGCAGTCCGGACGACTTCCGCTTCCTCGTGGACTCGCTGCACCGGGCCGGGATCGGGGTGATCGTCGACTGGGTGCCGGCGCACTTCCCGCGCGACGACTGGGCGCTCGCCGAGTTCGACGGGCGGCCGCTGTACGAGCACCACGACCCGCGCCGGGCCGCGCACCCGGACTGGGGGACCCTGGAGTTCGACTACGGGCGCAAGGAGGTCCGCAACTTCCTCGTCGCCAACGCCGTGTACTGGTGCCAGGAGTTCCATGTGGACGGGCTGCGCGTGGACGCGGTGGCCTCGATGCTGTACCTGGACTACTCGCGCGGCGAGGGCGAGTGGGCGCCGAACGAGTTCGGCGGCCGGGACAATCCGGACGCGGTGGCGATGCTCCAGGAGATGAACGCGACCGTGTACCGGCGCTGCCCGGGTGTCGTCACGATCGCGGAGGAGTCCACGGCCTGGGACGGGGTGACCCGGCCGACGGACGCCGGCGGGCTCGGCTTCGGCCTGAAGTGGAACATGGGCTGGATGCACGACACCCTGCGGTACGTGTCGAAGGAGCCGGTGCACCGCAAGTACCACCACCACGACATGACCTTCGGGATGATCTACGCCTTCAGCGAGAACTACGTCCTGCCCATCTCGCACGACGAGGTGGTGCACGGCAAGCAGGCGCTGGCCTCGAAGATGCCGGGCGACTGGTGGCAGCAGCGGGCCACGCACCGCGCGTACCTGGGCTTCATGTGGGCCCACCCGGGCAAGCAACTGCTCTTCATGGGGCAGGAGTTCGCCCAGGGTTCGGAGTGGTCGGAGGCGCACGGCCCGGACTGGTGGGTGTTGGACTCCTCCTACTCGGCGGCCGGTGACCACCGGGGCGTACGCGACCTCGTGCGCGACCTGAACCACACGTACGCGGCGGCGCCCGCGCTGTGGGAGCGGGACACGATGCCGGAGGGCTTCGCGTGGGTGGAGGCGGACGCGGCGGAGGACAACGTGTTCGCGTTCCTGCGCTACGCCCAGGACGGGTCGCCGCTGCTGTGCGTCTCGAACTTCTCACCGGTGGTCCGGCACGACTACCGGCTCGGAGTGCCCGACGAGGTGCCGCAGTGGCGGGAGGTCCTCAACACGGACCGGGAGGTCTACGGCGGCAGCGGCATCCACGACAGCCGGCCGCTGCGCCCAGAGCCGGTACCGGCCCAGGGGCGCGCGGCGAGCCTGCGGCTGACGCTCCCGCCGCTGGCGACGCTCTGGTTCAGGCCGTAACGAGCACCTCGTCCAGTTCCTGGAGCAGTTTGCGCTTGGCGCGCGCCCCGACCATCTGCCGGACGGGTTCGCCGTCGCGGAAGACGAGCAGGGTCGGCATGGACAGCACCCCGTACCGCGTGACGGTCTCGGGGTTGCTGTCCGCGTCGATCTGGACGACCTTGAGCCGCTCGGCCTCCTCGGCGGCGATCGCGGACAGGACGGGGGCGAGCTGGCGGCAGGGCCCGCACCAGTCGGCGGTGAACTCCACCAGGACGGGCCGCCCCCGCTCCTCCAGCACCCGCGCCGCGAAGTCCGCGTCGGTCACTTCCGCGACCCCTTGGGCACGCGTCATCGTCATTCCCCTCTCGTGTGGTGTGGTGTGGTGTGGTGTGGTGTGGTGTGGTGCGATCGGTCCGCCCCGCGGCCGCGCGGCTCAGCCCGTCATCTCGCACCGCGGAGCCGCCGCTTCCCCGGCGGCCTCCTCGGCACTGGCCAGCTGCCGCGCGACCTGATCGCGTACGTCGGCCAGCTGGCCGATCAGACCGTCGAGCTCCGCGAGCTTGCGGCGGTAGACGGCCAGCGAGGCGGGGCAGGAGTCGCCGGCGGGGTGGCCTGCCCGCAGGCAGTCCACGAAGGGCCGGGTCTCCTCCAGCTCGAAGCCGAAGTCCTGGAGCGTGCGGATCTGGCGCAGCAGGCGCAGGTCGTCCTCGTCGTAGGCGCGGTAGCCGTTGCCGTCCCGCCCCGCGGTGAGCAGCCCCCGCGCCTCGTAGTAGCGCAGGGTGCGCGTGCTGGTCCCGGCCCGCTTGGCCAGTTCGCCGATTCGCATGGCCCGACCGTAATCCTTGACGCCGACGTCAAGGCAAGGCGACAGGACGCGAAAGTCGTCGAGGCCCTCGCCACCCCCGTATGCGAGGGCCCCGGCATGGATCACGTACGGGACGGGCCTCCGGTTCAGGGCGTGTGAGCGGGATCACTTCAGGGGTATGCCCGGGTACCTGAAATGGCGTGGCTGGATCCGTACGCTGTCAATGGATCTTCGAACGACTCGATTACCGGTCAGTCGCAGGGAAACCCGGCCAAAGCGCAGAACTTCATAGGAGCTTCCTACGAGTTATGGGCTTGTTTGTTTGGTTGGTAGTCGACATGCCTCAGCCACTCCTACGGTGTGCCATGTGCACTCCAGCCCACCTTTCAATGCCCCCGCCGCGCGTCGTCTGCGCGCGGCCCTGGGCATGGCTCCCGGTCATGTCGCCTATGGCCTGCGGGCCCAGTACGGACTGCTTGTCGCCCCCGAGACAGTGATGGCCTGGGAGAGGGGCGAGATCTCGCCGACCTCCACCGAGCTGACGGCGCTCGCGGGCGTGCTCTGGTGCTCCCCGGCAGAGCTGCTCGCCGAGCCGGTCACCCTGCGGGAGCACCGGATCGCCCGCGGCCTCGACTCCGAGGATCTGGCCCGACGGATCGGGATGGAGACGAACGTCTACCAGAAGATGGAGGACACGGGCCGCTGGAAGGGCAACGAGCGGCAGTCCGCCACCCTCGCCTCGGTGCTCGGGCTGACGCTGGCCCAGTTCATGACGGCGACCGGCAAGCACGAGGAACTCGCCGACCTGCTGCGCAGCGCGGTCACCACCCGCTGGCAGGCGTACGTGAAGCCGCTGGCCAAGCTGCTGCCCATACCCAAGGCCCACCTGGAGCGGGCCCTGGAGATGCTGCACCAGGACTACCAGTCGCGGATGATGTCGACCCTCAGCTGGGGCGGCGGGGGCGCCACCGACAACGGGGACGCCGGCCGGGAGTTCCTCGCGGAGATCCTGGACCGGTTCTGGGCCCTGGCCGGCGGTGCGTGACGAGGGAAGTGCCGGTCAGAAGACCGACTCGGCCTCGTAGATCCGGTCGTTCGGGACGGTCTTCAGCGCGGTGACGGCCGAGGCCAGCGGGGCCATCACGATGCTGGTGCCGCGCAGAGCGGTCATGTTGCCGAAATCGCCGCGGTGGACGGCCTCGACGGCGTGCCAGCCGAAGCGGGTCGCGAGCACGCGGTCGTAGGCGGTGGGGGTGCCGCCTCGCTGGACGTGGCCGAGGATGACCGGGCGGGCCTCCTTGCCCAGGCGCCGCTCCAGCTCGACGGCGAGGCGGTTGCCGATGCCGGCGAAGCGCTCGTGGCCGTACACGTCGATGGCGCCCTTCTCGTACGGCATGGAGCCCTCGGCCGGGTGCGCGCCCTCGGCGACGCAGACGACGGCGAACTTCTTGCCGCGGGCGAAGCGCTCTTCCACCATCTTCACCAGGGCGTCCACTTCGAAGGGACGCTCGGGCAGGCAGATGCCGTGGGCGCCGCCGGCCATGCCGGACTCGAGGGCGATCCAACCCGCATGGCGTCCCATGACCTCGACGACCATCACGCGCTGGTGCGATTCCGCGGTGGTCTTGAGGCGGTCGATGGCTTCGGTCGCGACCATGACGGCGGTGTCGAAGCCGAAGGTGCGGTCGGTGGAGGAGATGTCGTTGTCGATGGTCTTGGGCACGCCGACGACCGGCATCCCGGCGTCCGACAGCATGCGGGCGGCGGTCAGGGTCCCCTCGCCGCCGATCGGGATCAGGGCGTCGAGCCCGTACCGCTTCGCCAACTCGGCCGCGTTCTCGGCGGCTTCGTGGAGGCGGGCGCGCTCCATGCGCGCGGAGCCGAGGATGGTGCCGCCCCGGGCCAGGATGCCGCTGACGGCGTTGATGTCGAGGGGACGGAAGTTGCCGTCCAGGAGGCCCTTGAAGCCGTCCTCGAAGCCGATGACCTCGTCTTCGTGCCCGACCAGGGCACGGTGTACGACCGACCGGATGACAGCGTTCAGGCCCGGGCAGTCGCCGCCTGCGGTGAGAACTCCGATACGCATCGTGCTGTGTCTCCTGCTCCTGGTCGTACACGTGGTCGTACACGTGGCCGTCCGCGTGCGGGCGGCGAGCCGTCCACATGACGTACATATGAAGGGCGTATGAGTGAAGCCTGTCCGATTGTTCCACGGGCGGGGGGTGTCCCGCTCTTCGCGCTACTCCATCCACCAGGCCCTTCGACCCTCCCGAGCTGGGCCTTTTCCCGGCGGGCGCCCTATCCAGCCGCAGAGGTATCGTCAAGAGGCCGAGCCCATCCCAAACGGGATGAAACACACCATGGACGGAGAGCACGCGTGACGCGCAGCGTGTACGTGACCGGTATCGAGCGGGGGGACGGCCGGCAGGTCGTCGAACTGGGGATCATGGAGCTCCTGACCCGGCAGACAGGCCGGGTCGGTGTGTACCGCCCGTTGCTGCACGACGCACCCGACCGGCTCTTCGACCTGCTCAAGGCCCGCTACCGGATCGACCAGGACGCCGGGACGGCCTACGGCATGGAGTACCACGAGGCCTCCGCCGTCCTCGCCGAGAAGGGCACCGACGAGCTGGTCTCCCGGCTGGTCGACCGGTACCACCGGGTGGCCCGCGACTACGAGGTCATGCTGGTCCTGGGCACCGACTACGCCGACACCAACCTGCCCGACGAGCTGGCACTGAACGCCCGCCTCGCCAACGAGCTCGGCGCGGTCGTCATTCCCGTCGTGGGCGGCACCAAGCACCCCGCCGAGGCCGTGCGCGCCGAGGCCCAGAGCGCCCACCGCGCCTACGAGAGCCTGGGCTGTCACGTCGTGGCGATGGTCGTGAACCGGGTGGCCCCCGAGGACCGGGACCTCATAGCCGAGCGGCTCGGCGCCCGGCTCCCCGTGCCCTGTTACGTACTGCCGGACGACAAGTCCCTGTCGGCCCCGACCGTCGCCCAGATCACCCGGGCGCTCGGCGGCGAGGTGCTGCTCGGCGACGACGCCGGGCTGGCGCGCGA
Source organism: Streptomyces sp. NPDC003042 (assembly GCF_053591315.1). Lineage (NCBI taxonomy): Bacteria > Bacillati > Actinomycetota > Actinomycetes > Kitasatosporales > Streptomycetaceae > Streptomyces > Streptomyces sp. NPDC003042. The sequence continues at coordinate 9,513 of NZ_JBSFTP010000047.1, read as the reverse complement.
CGCCCTGGACTTCGTATTCGGCGGTGCGATGCTGCCGAACTTCCTGAACGCCCTGACCCCCGGCTGCCTGGTCGTCACCCCCGGAGACCGCTCCGACCTGGTCATCGGCGCGCTGGCCGCGCACGCCTCCGGCACCCCGCCGATCGCCGGTGTGCTGCTGACCCTGAACGAGCGCCCGGGCCGGGACATCCTGACGCTGGCCTCGAAGCTGGCGCCCGGCACCCCGGTCGTCTCGGTGGCCGGCAACAGCTTCCCGACGGCCGCCGAACTCTTCTCGCTACAAAGCCGTTTGAATTCCGCGACCCCGCGCAAGCTGGAGACCGCGCTCGGCCTCTTCGAGCGGCACGTGGACACCGCCGAACTGCGCGGCCTGCTGTCGGTGGCCCGTTCGGAGCGCGTCACGCCGATGATGTTCGAGCACGAGCTGCTGGAGCGGGCCCGCTCCGAGCGGCGCCGCGTGGTCCTGCCCGAGGGCACCGAGGAGCGCGTACTGCGCGCGGCGGACGTGGTGCTGCGGCGCGGGGTGTGCGAGCTGACCCTGCTGGGCGAGGAGCAGGCGATCCTGAAGAAGGCCGCCGACCTGGGGATCGACATCTCGGCCGCCCAGCTCATCGATCCGGCGACCTCGCCCCTGCGGGAACGTTTCGCCGAGTACTACGCCGAGGTCCGCGCCCACAAGGGCATGACCGTCGAGCTGGCCCACGACGTGGTCACCGACGTCAACTACTTCGGCACCCTGATGGTCCAGGAGGGCCTGGCCGACGGCATGGTCTCCGGCACGGTGCACTCCACCGCCGCGACCATCCGCCCCGCCTTCGAGATCATCAAGACCAAGCCTGACGCCTCCATCGTCTCCTCGGTCTTCTTCATGTGCCTGGCCGACAAGGTCCTGGTCTACGGGGACTGCGCGGTCAACCCGGACCCCGACGCCGAGCAGCTGGCCGACATCGCCGTCCAGTCCGCGGCCACCGCGGCCGCCTTCGGCGTCGAGCCGCGGGTCGCGATGCTCTCGTACTCGACCGGCACCTCCGGGACCGGCGCGGACGTGGACAAGGTCCGCAAGGCCACCGAGATCGTCCGCGAGCGGCACCCGGAGCTGCTCATCGAGGGCCCGATCCAGTACGACGCCGCCGTGGAGCCCTCGGTGGCCGCGACCAAGCTGCCGGAGTCCGACGTGGCCGGCCGGGCGAGCGTGCTGATCTTCCCCGACCTCAACACGGGCAACAACACGTACAAGGCCGTGCAGCGTTCGGCGGGCGCGGTCGCGGTCGGCCCGGTGCTCCAGGGTCTGCGCAAGCCGGTCAACGACCTCTCGCGCGGTGCGCTGGTGCAGGACATCGTCACCACCGTGGCGATCACCGCGATCCAGGCGCAGTCGCAGACCCAGTCCCAGCAGCAGCCCAGCTGATGTCGCACCCCACACGAGAAGGCACCGCACCCGTGACCGCATCGCGCGTACTCGTCCTCAACTCCGGCTCCTCGTCGGTCAAGTACCAGCTCCTGGACATGGCGGACCGCTCCCGCCTCGCCGTCGGCCTGGTGGAGCGCATCGGCGAGGACGGCTCCCGGCTCGTGCACGAACCGTTGACCGGCCCCGGAGCGGCGGGCGGCAAGCGGGAGCGGCTCAGCCGGATCGCCGACCACGAGGCGGCGCTGAAGGCCGTCGCGGCGGAGCTGGCCGCCGACGGGCTGGGCCTGGACTCCCCCGAACTGGCCGCCGTGGGACACCGCGTGGTGCACGGCGGCACGAAGTTCACCCGGCCGACGGTGATCGACGACGAGGTGCTGGCGGAGATCCGGAGTCTGATCCCGCTGGCCCCGCTGCACAACCCGGCGAACGTGACCGGCATCGAGGTGGCGCGCGAACTGCGCGGGGGCATCCCGCAGGTCGCCGTCTTCGACACGGCCTTCCACGCGACGGTGCCGGAGTACGCGGCGCGGTACGCGATCGACGCGGCGACGGCCGACAAGTACTCCATCCGGCGGTACGGCTTCCACGGCACCTCGCACGCCTACGTGTCCCGGGCGACGGCGGCCCTCCTGGGCAGGCCGGTCGAGGACGTGAACGTGATCGTGCTGCACCTGGGCAACGGCGCCTCCGCGTCGGCCGTCCGGGGCGGGGTGTGCGTGGAGACCTCGATGGGCCTGACCCCGCTGGAGGGCCTGGTCATGGGGACCCGGTCGGGCGATCTGGACCCGGCGGTCGTCTTCCACCTGGCCCGGGTCGGCGGTCTGTCCGTCGACGAGATCGATTCGCTCCTGAACAAGAAGAGCGGTCTGCTGGGCCTGTGCGGCGACAACGACATGCGCGAGGTGCAGCGGCGCGCGGACGAGGGCGACGAGGCGGCGCGGCTGGCGCTGGCGTCCTACGTCCACCGCCTGAAGAAGTACATCGGCGCCTATACGGCGGTACTCGGGCGGGTGGACGCGGTGACGTTCACGGCGGGCGTCGGCGAGAACGCGTCGGCCGTCCGGGAAGCTGCGGTGACGGGCCTGGCGGAACTGGGTCTCACGCTGGACCCGGAGGCCAACGCGGTGCGGTCCTCGGAGTCCCGGCTGGTGTCGGCGCCGAGCTCCCGGGTGGCCGTGGCCGTGGTCCCGACCGATGAGGAACTGGAGATCGCGAGCCAGGCGTACGCGCTGGTTACCCGTTAGTCACTTTGGACTTTCCACCAGACGGAATATTCCACTGCGAAACAAACCCGATAGGATCCGCTTCATGCGCCGTTCCAAAATCGTCTGCACGCTGGGCCCCGCCGTCGACTCGTATGAGCAGCTGAAAGCGCTCATCGAGGCAGGTATGAACGTGGCCCGATTCAACTTCAGCCACGGATCCCAGGCAGAACACCAGGAGCGGTACGACCGCGTCCGGCAGGTCTCCGAGGACACCGGGCGCGCGGTCGGCGTCCTCGCCGACCTCCAGGGCCCCAAGATCCGCCTGGAGACCTTCGCCGAGGGTCCCGTCGAGCTGGTGCGCGGTGACGAGTTCACCATCACCACCGAGGACGTCCCCGGTGACAAGTCCATCTGCGGCACCACCTACAAGGGTCTCCCGGGCGACGTCGCCAAGGGTGACCAGATCCTGATCAACGACGGCAACGTCGAACTCCGGGTGATCGAGGTCGACGGCTCCCACGTCAGGACCATCGTCATCGAGGGCGGTGTCATCTCGGACCACAAGGGCATCAACCTGCCGGGTGCCGCCGTGAACGTCCCCGCCCTGTCGGAGAAGGACGTCGACGACCTGCGCTTCGCGCTGCGGATGGGCTGCGACATGGTCGCCCTGTCCTTCGTCCGCGACGCCGGCGACATCAAGGACGTCCACAAGGTCATGGACGAGGAGGGCCGCCGGGTCCCCGTCATCGCCAAGGTCGAGAAGCCGCAGGCCGTCGAGAACATGGCGGCCGTGGTCGACGCCTTCGACGCGGTCATGGTGGCCCGTGGCGACCTGGCGGTCGAGTACCCGCTCGAAAAGGTCCCGATGGTCCAGAAGCGGCTCATCGAGATGTGCCGCCGCAACGCCAAGCCGGTGATCGTCGCGACCCAGATGATGGAGTCGATGATCACCAACTCGCGCCCGACGCGCGCCGAGGCGTCCGACGTCGCCAACGCCATCCTCGACGGCGCGGACGCGGTCATGCTGTCCGCCGAGTCCTCCGTGGGCGCCTACCCGATCGAGACCGTCAAGACGATGTCGAAGATCGTCGCGGCGGCCGAGGAGGAACTCCTGTCCAAGGGCCTCCAGCCGCTCGTCCCGGGCAAGAAGCCCCGTACCCAGGGCGGTTCCGTCGCCCGCGCGGCCTGCGAGATCGCGGACTTCCTGGACGCGAAGTCGCTGGTCGCCTTCACCCAGTCCGGTGACACCGCCCGGCGGCTGTCGCGCTACCGCGCCTCCCAGCCGATCCTGGCCTTCACCACCGACACGCACACCCGCAACCAGCTGACGCTGAGCTGGGGCGTCGAGTCGTACGTCGTCCCGCACGTGGACAACACCGACGCGATGGTCGACCTCGTGGACGCGGAGCTGCTCAAGCTCCAGCGCTACAACAACGGCGACACGATGATCATCACCGCCGGCTCGCCCCCCGGCGTCCCGGGCACCACCAACATGGTCCGGGTCCACCACCTGGCCGGCGGCGCCCGCGACTGACGTCGCCCGACCGCCCGACTCTGCCGCACAGAGACCGAGGGCGGCACCCCGCATCGCTGCGGGGTGCCGCCCTCGGTGTTTCCTCGTTCCTCGGAGCGCTGAGCGGCTACTCCGGCGGGCCGATGTAGTTCTTCAGGCCCGGGACGGTCAGGTTGCCGCCGAACTGGCCCGCCTGGACGACCTTGACGTCCGAGAAGAACGCGAACGGGACGTTGAGCGGCGGCGGGGTGTTCGGGGTGAACTCGACCGGGATGATCCCGAAGAGGTTCCCCTTGAGGCTCTCGGTGTACATCGTCACCTTGCCGCCGCGGATCGTGGACGTGGACCCCGGACGGGACTTGAGGTGGGCGACGTCGCCCTCCTTGCCGACCGTCTGGTAGAGGTCCTTGATGTCCAGCTTGTCCGCCGTGAACTTCAGGACCTTCTTGGTCTTGCCGCCCGCCGTCTTCACCTCGACGATGCCCTCGTAGTCCAGGCCGTAGAGGGTCAGCAGCGAGCTGTCGAGGTACCAGGGCTCGTCGGGCAGGAGCGGGATGCCCTGCTCCATCTTGGCGTCGGCCAGCGCCTGGGCGTCGTGGGTCGGGCACGGGAAGGGCTGCTTCCCGTCCGCGTCCGTCGTCGCCGAAGCCGAGGGGGACGGCGAGGTCTTGTCCTCGTCCTCGTCCTCTTCCTCGTCGGCCGTCCTGCCCGTCTCGTCCTTCGGGGACTTGGCGGTGTCCTTGACGTCCTGGGGCAGCTCCTCGACCGTGACGCCCGCCTTCTTCGCCGCCTCGCGGATCGCGTCCGCCGACGGGTCGGGGGTGGGTGCCTTGGTCGTGGCGGTCGCGGTGGGCGTCGGGGTGGCCGGCTTCACCGCGCCCTGGAGGGGCCTGCCGAGTTCGTCCACGAGGCCCTTGACGGCGTCACCGACACCCAGCGGGTCCAGCGGGTTCGGGGTCTTGGACGCCGAGGGGGACGGTGAGGCGCTCGCGGACGGTGTGGCCGTCGGGGAGCTCTGCTTCGGCGTCTTCGGGGTCTCGGCGGGCTTCGACGCCGAGGGGGTCGCCCCCGGCTTCGGCGCCGCGCTCGCGCCGGGCGACGTACTCGCGCTCGGCAACGGAGACTTGGAAGGCGACGGCGACGGCGATTGCGTAGGCTCGTCGGACCGCGTCACACACGGGCCGGGCGCGAAGGGGATGTCCTTCTCGTCGGCCAGCGCCAGCTTCGGCGCCATGCCCAACCCGACGAACACGGCCGTCGGCATCGCCGCCAGTGCCATCGTCTTGCCGACGGGTATCTGGAGCTTGTTCAGCAGCGACTTCCTGGGCGCCGCGTGGCGCGGGCCCTTTATTTCACGGGACTCTGCGCCTGGGGCCACGCCCCGGTGCGTCTCGTCACCCCGCACTGTTCCTCCCGCCATCGGCGTGGGCAGTCGTCTCTGTCGCGTAAACCGTTTCCGTGTCCCGGGGACCCGAAAGGTTGAGGGGAGAGTCGGCGAACGCCTCCGCCTTGGCCGCCGCCGCGTCCCGCTCCACCCCGGGGTCGGCCGGCGTACCTGGGGCCCAGGAGAGCGCGAGGGCGCCGCCGAGCAGGGAGAAGAGGAAGCCGATGAAGAAGCCGCCGAGATTGGACACCGGCAGGGACACCAGGGCCAGCAGGATCGAGGCGACGCCGGCGAAAACCTGGATGCTCTGCTGGAACCAGAGGGCGGCCCCCAGCGTCATCAGCAGGACGCCGATGATCAGCGAACCCGCGCCGGCGGTTGTCGCCATGGCGAGGGTGACGTTGCCCAGCCGAAGGTCCGCGTAAGGGAAGTACGCGATCGGGAAGCCCCCGAAGAAGACGAAGAGCCCCGCCCAGAAGGGGCGGTGTCCCCTCCAGTCACGAAAGCGGTAACGCACCACGGTGAGCCAATGTTCGTCTTCGGAGCGAACCGGGGCCTCGGCGTTCATGGACAACAGCTCCCTGGAAACGGTGGTACGGAAAACTGTGTGGAGTCCGGGAGGGCGAGCGACAACGGCCGCCCTCCCTCCCGGTCACGCACCGGAATGGCTACTGGACCTCGGAGTCCTGGTAGCACGGCTTGTCTCCACCCAACAGACGCAGCTTCAGGTCGGGCAGCTTGAAGGTGCCCGCCGTCGTCGCCCACGCCTTCTGCTTCACGTCGGACAGGACCGCGCGCTCGGCACGCTGCGAGAAGGCGTACTTGTTCTTCTCGTCGACCGTGCCCGCCTGCGGCTTGGTCTTGTGGCTCGGGTCACTAACGGCGACACCGATGTCCAGGTTGGTGAACTCGGCGTCCGTGTCGAGCTCGGCCACATCCAGGTAGATGTTGGTCGCCTCGGCCGGCGTGCCCTTGTGGCCCGTCCGCAGCTGCAACGTGACGTTGCCGAGCGGGGTGGGCGTCACCAGCGACTGGCACATGTCGGTGATCTTGGCCTTGCTGAACCCCGAGATGGTGACCGGGTGCTTGACCGGTTCGCCCTTGAGGTTGTGACCCTCGGCCATGCCGCCGTACTGGATCAGGTTCTCGCCGTCGAGCTCCTTGGCCGAGACCTTGAAGTCCTGGCCGGACACGCTGAAGGACGCTGCGAGGGCACCCTGCGCCAGACCCACACCGACCGCGGCCGTGGCCGCGATGCTCGGGACCATGACGAGCGCGAAGCGCTTCCATCTGGTCCCACCACGAACCTGAGAACTCATATCGTTCCTCCTTCTCGGACGTACATCTCCGGTCCGGGCGGTGCCCGTCCTGGGATGGGAGAAGTGCTACGTCCTCGGGAAGGAGCGCAGGCGGCCGAGCCGCGGCGAACCACGTCCGTACACCGGCGTTCACCCCCGAGCGACAACCACTGGGCCACGCGTTCGCGCAACCTGGAGGACAGGCTCTGCCGGTGGGCAAAGACCCCCCTGTCCCACGGCCGGTGCCACTGCCACCGGCCGGCTCGGTGGGGACCCCGCACCGCGGCTCCGGGTGAGCGGCTCCGCGGGAAGGACCGAGCGTCGCCGATCGTGGTGCATTCCCGGCCGGGGCACAAGGGGGATCGTTACTGGCGGGTAACGGCTGGATAACCGGGGTGCGACCCAGCGCCGTCGGGCGGCGACACAGGGTGTCACCGAGGGCCACGACAATCGGCGGAAGAGTGAACACACCGGACAGTTCACGGGGTTCGACTTACTGCCAGTAACAGCGGCCGCGATTACCAAGTTTTGGCAAAGCGCGACCGCTGTTCATCTACGTGTCAATAAATCGCCGGTGGCCTCACGGCGGTCGGAGGCCCGTCGCAGACCGGCCTAGAAGAGCACCCGCGCCAGAGCCGTACGGGCCGCCGAGACCCGGGGATCGTCCGCCCCGATGACTTCGAACAGCTCCAGGAGCCGCACCCGCACGGAGTCCCGGTCCTCACCGAACGTCACCCGGACGGTGTCCACCAGGCGCCCGAAGGCGTCCTCCACGTGCCCGCCGGCCAGCTCCAGGTCGGCCGCGGCCATCTGCGCGGCCGGGTCCCGCGGGTTCTCCGCCGCGGCGGCGCGCACCGACTGCGGGTCCATGTGCTGCACCCGGGAGAGGAGTTCGGCCTGGGCCAGGCCCAGCTTCGCCTCGGTGTTGCCCGGGTCGTCCGCCAGTACGTTCTTGTACGCCTGCACGGCTCCGCCCAGGTCACCCGCGTCCAGCGCCACGACCGCCGCTTCCAGCAGCGCGTCGTACGGGCCGGCCGGCGCGGCGGCCGGGGCCGCGGCCGCCCGCGGGGCGCCCTCGGCGTCGAGGTCGACCTGGAGGCCGACGAGACCGAAGCGCTCCTCGGCGACCTGGATCAGCTGGGCGAGGGTCTCGCGGATCTGCTGCTCGGGCACCACGCCCTGGAACAGCGGCAGCACCTGGCCCGCGACCACGGCGAAGACGGCCGGGATGCCCTGGATGCCGAACTGCTGCATCAGCGTCTGGTTGGCGTCGACGTCGATCTTCGCCAGGACGACACGGCCGTTCGCCTCGACGGTCAGCCGCTCCAGGAGCGGGCTGAGCTGCTTGCACGGCTCGCACCACTCGGCCCAGAAGTCGAGGACGACCGGAACCTCGTTGGAGAGCTGGATGACGTCGCTTTCGAAGCCGGCTTCCGCTACGTCGATGACGAGCGCGGACGGCGGAACGGCGCCGCCGGGCGCGCCGGCCGCGCCGCCGCCACCCTGCCGGGCCGCGTCGGCGCGCGCCTGCTCGGCCTTCGCCTTGGCCTCGGCGGCCGCCTTCACCGCGGCGAGGTCTACGACGCCGCTCATGGACATGTTTCTGGGCTGCATGCGTACATCCTCCCCCGAGTGCGCGCGCCGACGAAAAAGATCCCGAAAGATCACGTGCCGAATTGTTCGGCGCCGGGTCCCCACCTGACGCCAGTAGCCTTCGCGTGGTTGTCGCTCTTACGCTACGAGCCGTAGCGTAACTCCCCCGGACCCCGCCGCGCCCGTGATCTCAACCACACCGGATCGGTACCGCCCGGTTCCCGTACTGGCGGGTATGGTCGCGGCCATGCCCCATCCGACCCCCGGCACCAGCTCCCCCCACGGCCGCACCGGACGCCCCCGCAGCGCCGCCGCGGACGCCGCCATCCTGGCCGCGACGCGGGACGCGCTGGTGGACCTGGGCTGGTCGAAGCTGACCATGGGCGACGTCTCGACCCGGGCCGGCGTCGCCAAGACCACCCTGTACCGGCGCTGGGCGGGCAAGAACGAGCTGGTCGTGGACGCGGTGGCCGAGCTGTTCGACGAACTCGACCTCCCCGACCGGGGCTCCCTCGAAGCCGACATCGAGTACGTGGTCCTGCAGTTCGCGGAGTTGCTGCGGCGCCCGGAGGCCCGTACGGCCCTGATGGCGGTGGTCGCCGAGTCCACCCGGGACGAGGCCCTGCGCGACCGGATCCGGTCGGCGATCGTGGACCGGCAGAAACGTCTCGTCGTACAGGGCCGCGAACGGGCCCAGGCCCGTGGCGAACTCCCGTACGAGGAGGACGAGGACCTCGCCGACCGCACCACGGACCTGATCTTCGACGTGATCGCGGGCACGGTGGTGCACCGCGCCCTGGTGAGCGCCGAACCGGTGGACACGCTCTGGGCGGCCTCGTTCACCGCCCTCCTGATGCACGGCCTGGGGCGCGCGGCCCCCGCCTGACCCGGGACCCGGCGGGACGGACCGCCGTCGCGGTCACGGCCCCGTCCCCGGCTCCGTCTCGCCGCTTTCGCCGGGCGGTTCGAAGTCGACGACGATGTACGCGTACGGCCCGCAGCCGGTCTGCATCACCACACGGACGCTCACGCCGGGCACGGCGCGGTTGAGGGGAACAGGGGGAAGGCCGGTCGTGCCCGCCACCGTAGAGGCGGGCGCACAAATCCGC
>NZ_JBSFTP010000046.1:0-58752 GCF_053591315.1 Streptomyces sp. NPDC003042 | reverse complement strand
CTTCCCCTCCACGACGCTCTTCCGTTCTGGGGGCCGTCTGAGTCACGTAAAGCACTTACGTGGAAGGGCCCGCTCCCCCGGGGGAGCGGGCCCTTCCACGTAAGTGCCTACGAGATGTGCTCGTTCTCCAGGTCGCGCTGGTAGCGGTGCTTCAGCTTCGGCATCAGGCGGCTGATGGTGGTGAAGCTGCGCGGGTGCACGATCCCGTGGCGGTCCGAGAGGTATATGTCGACCTGCTCGGGACTCGGGACCTTCCCGTTCTCCTCGATGTACGCGCGGAAGACCTCATAAGCCGCCTCCTCGAACTTCACCTCGTCGATGTCGCTCGCGGGGTCGGTGAGGTCGATCGGGTCACCCTCCAGGCGCGGAGCCGGTACCGGCATCTGCTCCTCCGGGCCCGCCGGGGGCATGACCGGGGTCGGCTCCAGGCCCTCGACGTACTGGGGGTTGTAGCCGCCCTCGTACGTCGCCTGCGGCGCCAGCGGCGCGGCGAACCAGGCGCTGTCGTGGGCCGCGGGCATGGCCGTCGGGTCCACCGCGAAGGGCGGCGGGGCGTGGGTGGTGGCGGCGGGCTGGACCTGGGCAGGGACCGGGTCCGCAGCCGGAGCGGGGGCCGGAGCGGGGGCCGGTTGGGGGGCCGGTTCGGGAGCGGGGGCCGGTTCGGGAGCGGGAGCCGGGGCGTGGGCGGCGGTTTTGGCCGGGGCCGAGGCGCCCGCCGGCAGGGCCGGAGTTTGGACCGCCGCCTGCGCGACCTGCGCGACCTGCGCCGCGGTGGTCACCGGGGCCGCCTTCGCCGCCGGAGGCAGCAGCACCGGGTCGATGCCCGCCGCCGCCAGACCCTCCGGAGCCGTCTGCGACAGCGGCACCCCGATCCGGGCCAGCCGCAGCGGCATCAACGCCTCCACCGGCGCCTTGCGCCGCCACGACCGCCCGTACCGGGCCTGGAGCCGCGCCTGGTAGATCAACCGGTCCTGCTCCATGACCACGGCCTGCTCGTAGGACCGCAGCTCCCACAGCTTCATCCGGCGCCACAGCTTGAAGGTCGGGATCGGCGACAGCAGCCACCGGGTGATCCGCACCCCCTCCATGTGCCGGTCCGCGGTGATGTCCGCGATCCGGCCCACGGCATGCCGGGCCGCCTCCACCGTGACCACGAACAGGATCGGGATCACGGCGTGCATGCCCACGCCCAGCGGGTCCGGCCAGGCCGCCGCGCCGTTGAACGCGATCGTCGCCGCGGTCAGCAGCCACGCCGTCTGGCGCAGCAGCGGGAACGGGATCCGCATCCACGTCAGCAGCAGGTCCAGCGCCAGCAGCACACAGATGCCCGCGTCGATGCCGATCGGGAACACCAGCGAGAAACTGCCGAAGCCCTTCTGCAGCGCCAGGGCACGGACCGCGGAGTACGAACCGGCGAAACCGATGGCGGCGATGATCACGGCTCCGGCGACCACGACACCGATGAGTATCCGGTGCGTACGAGTCAGCTGCATCGCGGCCACGCGCGGTCCCCTCCCCTTGTCGAGCTACGGCAGGCACAGAGTACGGGTGACTGGAGGTCAGCCGTCCGGTAGCCCCCTCGGTGTCCTACTGCTGTGTCCTACGGCTGTGTCCTACTGCTGTGTCCTACTGCTGGGGCGAAGCAGACGCGGACGGCGAGGCCGACGCGGAGCCGGACCCGGACGGGGACGCCGACTGCTGGTCCTGCGCCTGGTTGGCGGCGGCGACCGAGGCCACCGTCTCCCTCGCCGCCGCGATGGCGTTCTGGAGCAGCTTCGCCCGGTCCGGGGCGCTCGCACCCTCGTAGGCCGCACCGTTGTAGTCCAGCGTGATCACGGCGTTCTGGGTCCGCACCACGATGGTGTTGTTGGAGAAGTCGACGTCCTTCTTCACGCCGAAGACGACCGACGCGCCCTGGTCGCCGATCCCGCCGACCTCCTCCACCTTGACGTCCTGAGCGCCCTCGGTGGTCTTCGCCGCCTCGATCTGCTTGTTGTACTGCTCCTCGGCGCGCTTGTTGCCGCTGCCCAGGGAGGCGTGCGAGTCGTAACGGACCAGGGAGATGGAGAGCCAGCGGTACTGCGAGCCCTTCAGGCCGTCCTCGTCCAAGCCGTTCCAGGAACAGCCGGCGCGGCTGGCCAGGTCGTTCGACTTGGTCGCGGTGCCGTTCTTGTCCTTCGCCTCCGGGACGAGGGACTCGATGGTCTTCGTCTGGACCGCCTTGCAGGGGTCCGGCAACTGCGCGAACGCCACCTTCTCCAGCGTGGGCGTGGGCTTCGCGCTCGGCTGGGAGGACGAGGACGAACCGGACTTCTTGTCGCTGCCCTTGCCCGAGGCCTTGCCAGAATCGGACGAGCAACCGGCGACGGTGAGGATCACCGGGACGGCTGCGCAGGCGAGAACTCGGGTGAGGCGCGAGGCTGATCGGTGCATGGTTCCTTCAGACGTTGGGGCTCTTCTTACGGGCGCGTTACGGGCGCGGGACCCGAGCAACGGTAGCCCGACCGGGCGCCCGCCTGCTGTGCGCGCCGTCACGCGGCCCCCCACACGCCCCCTGCGGGCGGGCTGTCACTCGTTGAAACGCTCGACCAGAGCCTGCGCCAACTGACGGGCCTTGCCCTGCGTTTCCGCACTTGAGGGGATCGTGCCCGCGCCGGACGGCTGCACGCTGTACTCGACCGTGACGATGACGTTCGAGGTACGGAACACAATCCGCACGGTGCGCGCCTGGGCGGCGGTGACGCCGGCCGCGCTCAGCTTGTCGTCGAGGAACGCCTCGTTGCCGAGGCCCTCCAGGACGCGCGAGCCGAGCTCGGGCGAGGGGGAAGGGGAGGGGGCGGGGGAGACGGAGGCCGACGTCGAGGGGGACGGCGGCTGGGGCTGCGGCTGCTGCGTGGCGGGGGCCTCCGCGCCGGGGCCGGGAGTCGTACCCGTACCCGTACCCGTACCGGCGCCGGTACTGGGCGTGGGACTCGCGGTCGGGCCCGGGAAGGGCAGGCGTGCGTCCGTCAGGAGCTGTACGTACACCTGGCGAGCCTTGTCGTCGTCGCTCGCGGCGACGCGGTCGTACGAGACCACGCGCTCGAAGTTGACCGACAGCAGCAGGGTGGCCTCGGGCGCCTGCGCGCTCCAGCGGCAACCGACGTTCCGGTCGCCGTCGTACGAGGCGTCGGCGCTCCCGGCGTAGAGCTTGTCGCGCTGTTCGGTGGTGAGGGAGTCGGAGGCCGGGAGCATTGCCTTGAGCCGCTTGCCGTCGACGGCCTTGCAAGGCTGGGGCAGGCTGCTGTACTTGCCGGGCTCGGCGGGCACGGCGGTGTTCCCGCCGCCCTTGGGGTCGTTGGTGACGCCGCTGCCCTTGCCGTCGGTACACCCGGCGAGACCGGTCACGCCGGCCGCGAGCGCCGTGATCACTGCGATGCCGGGCAGGACTCGCCGACGCAGTGCCTTGCGCCGCTCCACGTCCACTGACTCCACTGGCTCCCCTGTTTCCCTGGTTCCCTCGGGAAAATGCGTTGCCGCGCATCGGGCGCGGCTGGACACAATGTCTATCGCACACGCTGGTACCGGCGCCGGTTCCCTGACTGATTTGGGGCCATGAGCGAGGTTTTTTGCGTATCCAGACTTTTCTGTGATTTTCGGGGGAATAGCGTCGTATGTCGTATGTAGAGGTTTCCGGGGCGAACGTCCCGATCCGGATGTGGACCGATCCCGCGTCGGTCGAGGACAGCGCGATGCGGCAGCTGCACAACACCGCGACGCTCCCGTGGATCAAGGGCCTGGCCGTGATGCCGGACGTGCACTACGGCAAGGGCGCCACGGTCGGCTCGGTGATCGCGATGAAGGACGCGGTCTGCCCGGCGGCGGTCGGTGTCGACATCGGCTGCGGCATGTCGGCGGTCAAGACCTCCCTGACGGCGAACGACCTGCCGGGGGACCTCTCGAAGCTGCGGTCCCACATCGAGCGGGCGATCCCGGTGGGGGCCGGCATGCACCGCGAGGCGGTGGACCCGGGGCGGCTGTACGGGTTCCCGGAGGCGGGGTTCGGGGACCTGTGGGAGCGGTTCGACTACGTCGCGGATGCGGTGAAGTTCCGGCGGGAACGGGCGATGCGGCAAATGGGGACACTTGGCGCGGGAAACCATCATTCGGAAGTCAATGTCGATCAAAAAGGGTCAGTGTGGCTGACTCTGCACTCCGGATCCCGAGGCATCGGCAACCAACTCGCCGAGCACCACATCGGGGTCGCGCGGGGACTCTCGCACAACCAGGGGCTGGTCGACCGGGACCTCGCGGTCTTCCTTGCGGCGACTCCGGAGATGGCGGCGTACCGGCATGACCTGTACTGGGCGCAGGAGTACGCCAAGTACAACCGCGCCGTGATGATGAGCCTCTTCAAGGAGGTCATCCGGAAGGACTTCCGGAAGGCGAAGGTCTCCTTCGAGCAGGAGATCAGCTGCCACCACAACTACGTGGCGGAGGAGCGGTACGACGGTGTGGACCTGCTGGTCACGCGTAAGGGCGCGATCCGCGCCGGCAGCGGCGAGTACGGGATCATTCCCGGCTCGATGGCGACCGGTACCTACATCGTGAAGGGCCTCGGCAACAAGGCGGCCTTCAACTCGGCGTCGCACGGCGCCGGCCGGCGGATGAGCCGGACGGCGGCGAAGAAGAGGTTCTCGACGCGCGACTTGGAAGAGCAGACCAAGGGCGTGGAGTGCCGCAAGGACTCGGGTGTGGTGGACGAGATCCCGGCCGCGTACAAGCCGATCGAGCAGGTCATGGAGCAGCAGAGTGACCTGGTGGAGGTCGTGGCCAAGCTGAAGCAGGTCGTCTGTATCAAGGGCTGAATGCGTGAGGGGCACCGCACTTGCGGCGCCCCTCATGCATTGCTGGTTCTACTGGGGTGGGGCGACAACGCGTCCGCTGCGAATTCGCCACAGTCGCATGTTGCAGCTCTGTTCGGTCCGGTCCAGGGCCGTGGCTGCTTCGGCCGGGTCATTGAAGCGGACCAGTTCCTGGTCGTCCTGCGCGGTCCAGCGGCGTCGTGGCGGGGCGATCCTCATATCCGCAGGGCGCACCCAGGCTTGAATCGCGTCCGCGTTCGCCTTCTTGTGGGCGAGCGCCAGGCACCCGTCGTAGTAGAGGTGGGTGGCCAGCTGTTGTGCCGTCTCTTTGTAGTAGCAGACGTTGTAGACGCCGTCCCGCTTGTTGCGCGAGATGGTGCGCTGCGTTCCGGTGACCTTCTTGCCGTAGTGGCAGAGGTAGGCGGCGATGGCTGTGCTGGCCGAGGTCAGCGAGAGGAAGGGGAATCCCTGGGCGGTCCAGCCCAGGGACCCGTCAGCGTCGATGATTCCGCGGAGGTAATCGGGGCGCGAGAACTCCGTGCGCGGCGGCTTGATGCTGAAGGACTTCTTGCCGTAGGGAATCCCGAGTTCGTTGACGATGGTCCTCGCTTCGAGCGAGCAGAGAGACCAGGTTGCCGTGTGGCTGTGTGCGGCGAAGTTCGTACTCCGTACGCGTTCGGTGATGGAGCTGTAGTAGGGCGTGAGCCCCTGGAACTCGCGGAGGATGTGGATGTCTCGCGTGTTGATCTCAGCGGCGAGCTGGCCCTTCTGCCCCCTGCCCTGGGCGAGGTGTCCGTCGGCCTGGAGGAAGCCGAACATATAGGCGTAGCGAGGGTCCTGGAGGTCCATGAAGCGCGCGGGGGCGCTAGGGTCCTGATCAGCCATGAGGAAGTGTCTTTCCTTGTCGGTGAGGCCCTCGGCTGGGACTGCCATCCCGGTCGGGGGCCGTTTGTGTTGTCACCGAACTTAGGTGTGACTTATGCCGACTCGTGCGCCTTCGCGCCACCTTCACTCGAACGTGTGACGGAATATCTCATTCCCCTTGGTGGCTACGTCTCGTCGCCGTCGAGGAGGCGGTCCACGGGTAGTTCGAGCGTGACGCCGATGTACTCGGGGAGGGGGACGGACGAGCCGCGCTTGAAGGTCCTGCGCAGTCGGTAGGAGGCGCTGCGGGGGTCGGTGTAGACGACGACCTCGTCGTGGTGGCGGTCGGCGATGACGTAGACGGGGAT
Organism: Streptomyces sp. NPDC003042; assembly: GCF_053591315.1. Taxonomy (NCBI): domain Bacteria; kingdom Bacillati; phylum Actinomycetota; class Actinomycetes; order Kitasatosporales; family Streptomycetaceae; genus Streptomyces; species Streptomyces sp. NPDC003042. The sequence goes on along the minus strand of NZ_JBSFTP010000046.1, from coordinate 52,676 downwards.
GTCGGCCTTGGCGTAACTCTCGACCTTGACGCCGATGTCGTCGGACCAGTTCGAGGAGGTGACCTCCACGATCATGCGGAAGACGTCGGGTGCGTAGCAGTTCTTCTGGACCTTGGAATCCAGGAAGTCTTCCTCTACGAGGGAGAAATCCGGGATGGCGTAGTCGTCCGGGCCGGTCGGAAGCCAGAGGCCGATGCCCTGGAGGAACTCCAGGCCTGCCTCTGTTGCGCCGGCCTTGTGGAATGCCACCGTGAGTCTGGTCAGCGTACGCGCATGCCGCCCATCGGCAGGTGGTGTCACGGTGAGTCTGCGCTGGAGGATCTCCACTCGGTGCCCGGGCAGTTGCGTGGAGAGGCGGTCGGCGGCCTCGGCGATCGTGGTCCGGTGCTGTGTCACGGCCATCGCTTCGCCCTTCTCGTGGCTCACGGTTCCGGAGCGTAGCCGCGGCCGAGGACATTCCGCTCGACGTCACCCGTACGGGCATGTCCGGCGTGGCCAACGAGGGGGTTGACGGCGGGAGTTGGTCTAGACCAGGGTGGCGGCATGTGGAGATCCCGCGTGGTTCTTGCCGCGCTCGCGTCGTTGTCGCTCGCCCTCGGGACCGCCGGGTCCGCTCAGGCCGGGGTGGGGTTGCCGCCCGTCGTGGCGCACGTGCCGACAGGGGAGAGCGTCGTCTTCATCACCATCGACGACGGCTGGAACCACGATCCGCAGGCCGCGCGGATGTTGCTGGAGGAGCGGGTTCCGGCCTCGCTGTTCCTGCTGCCCGGGGCGACCTCGTACGACACCGCGTACTTCACCGGGCTGGTGGAGCAGGGGCGGATCGGCGTCGAGAACCACACCGTGAACCACCCTGACCTGACCACGCTCGACGCCGCCGGGAAGGACGCCGAGGTGTGCGGGGCCGGGGAGCAGCTGGCCGCGACGTTCGGGCGGGAGCCGAAGCTGTTGCGGCCGCCGTACGGGGCGGTGAACGACGAGGTGCGGCTGGCGGCGAAGGCGTGCGGGGTGAAGGCGCTGGTGACGTGGACGCACGACTTCACCACCTGGAGCGGGACTCCGGCGACGCCGCGGCTGAAGTCCGGTGACATCGTGCTGCTGCACTTCACGCCGACGCTGGCGGCGGACCTGCGGCGGGCCCTGGACGCGGCGAAGGCCGCCGGGCTGAGGCCGGCGGCCTTGATGCCGCATCTGAGGAAGGCCGGGCTGGTGTGACCTGACAGGGCTCAGAGGTCCCGGTGGACCTTCGTGTTCGAGGCCTGGGCGCGGGGGCGGACCACCAGGAGGTCGATGTTGACGTGGCTGGGGCGGGTCACGGCCCACGTGATGGTGTCAGCCACGTCGTCGGCGGTCAGGGGGTTCGCGACGCCCGCGTAGACCTTGGCGGCCTTGTCGGTGTCGCCGCGGAAGCGGGTGGTGGCGAACTCCTCGGTCTTGACCATGCCGGGCGCGATCTCGATGACGCGTACGGGCTGTCCGACGATCTCCAGCCGGAGGGTCTCGGCGAGGACGCGGGCGCCGTTCTTGGCGGCGACGTAGCCGGCGCCGCCCTCGTACGTGGAGTGGCCGGCGGTGGAGGACAGGACGACGACCGTTCCGTCGCCGGAGGCGGTGAGGGCGGGGAGCAGCGCCTGGGTGATGTTGAGGGTGCCGATGACGTTGACCTCGTACATCGTGCGCCAGTCGGCCGGGTCGGCGGTGGCGACGGGCTCGGCGCCGATGGCGCCGCCGGCGTTGTTGACCAGTACGTCGCAGGAGCCCAGGGTGGCGGCGAAGGAGTCGACGGCGGTGCGGTCGGTGACGTCGAGGGCGTGGGCGGTGGCCTCGTGGCCCGCTGCGGTGAGTTCGGCGGCGAGGGCCTCGATGCGGTCCTCGCGGCGGGCGGTGAGGACGACGTGGTAGCCGGCGGCGGCGAGCTGCCGGGCGGTGGCCGCGCCGATTCCGCTGCTCGCGCCGGTGACTACGGCGGTGCGGGTGGCCGTGCTCATGGGCGGGGCTCCTCGTTCGTTCGTACGGGCGATCGTCCCGGCCAGCATAGGCGGGCGGCCGAGGGTGGCCGCGGTTGGCCGAGGGCGGCCGCGGGTGCTCAGCGGCTGCGCGGGGCGTACATGATCACGGCCATTCCGGCGAGGCAGACGAGGGCGCCGATGATGTCCCAGCGGTCGGGCCGGTAGCCGTCGGCGACCATGCCCCAGGCGAGGGATCCGGCGACGAAGACCCCGCCGTAGGCGGCCAGTACGCGGGCGAAATCGCCTTGGGGCTGGAGGGTGGCGACGAATCCGTAGAGGCCGAGCGCGATGACGCCGGCGCCGATCCAGGCCCATCCCTTGTGTTCGCGCATGCCCTGCCAGACCAGCCATGCGCCGCCGATCTCCAGGACGGCAGCGAGGACGAAGAGGGCAGCGGAGCGGGTGATCAGCATGGCGTGAAGCCTAGGCGGGCGGATGGGGGAGGGCTCGCCCTCGTTCGTGTGATGGTCCGACCGGTGGCGGGGTGGGATGGCTAGCCTCCGCGCGAGGAGGTGGTGGCGGTGCGCCGTGGTGCCGTACGGAGTGTGGTGGTGGCGGGGTTGCTGGCGCTGGGCGGGGCGGTCGCGGCCCCGGTGTGGGCGTGGGCGGGGCCCGAGGCGGACGTGGCGTACCACGGGCGGGTGGCTCTGGCGCAGGGGCAGCTGCGGGTCTGGATGGTCCCGGAGAACGAGGGGCCGTCCGCGCTGCCGAACGCGACGCTGCGGGTGCGGCTGTCGGCGGACCTCGCGGACCGGCAGGAGCTGGCCGGGGGCTGTGCGCGGGCGGGGCTGCGGGAGGTGGTGTGCGAGACGGGCGCGCTGCCGGCACACGGGCGGGGGCGGCACATCGGGCTGGTGCTGGAGCTGCGGGAGCCGTCGCCGGAGGTGGTGGTGCGGATCGACACGTGGTGGAACGGCGGTGCGACCGACCGGAACCTCGCCAACAACGAGCATGTGGTGCTGGCCCTGGACACGGGGGACGCCTACGCCTTCTGAGGGTGGGGCAGCAGCCACGCGGCCACCGCTGCGGCGAGTTCGGCGTCGGTGGCCTTCGGGGCGCTCCAGGCGATGTAGCCGTCGGGGCGTACGAGGACGCAGGCGGTACGCCGCTCCGTCGCCCAGTGGTGGTGGGTGAGCGGGGCGCCGGGCGGGGTGGCCGCGCCGGGCGGGGTGACGAGGACGAAGCCGCCGGCGCGCAGGGCCTCGTACAGCCGCGTCCCGTGGCGCAGGGCGAGGTCGGGGGCGCGCCGGCCGGCGGGGGTGGGGCGGCGGGTGCCGGGCGGTGGCGGGTAGGCGATGCCGAGGCCGGAGACCATGCCGAGGGCGCGGTCCTGGGCGGGGCCGATCCGGGTGAGGAGGGCGGTGCCGAGGGTGCGGGCGGCGCGGCGGGCGGGGCTCTGGGCCATGACGGCGCGGACGAGGGCGCCGCTGGCGCGCAGGACGAAGCGGCCGACGGGGTGGCGTTCGCGGTGGTAGCTGTCGAGGAGGGCCTCGGGGTCGGGGGTGTGGCCGTGGAGGACGGCGGCGAGTTTCCAGGAGAGGTTGGCGGCGTCCTGGAGGCCGGTGTTCATGCCGAGGCCGCCGGCGGGGGAGTGGACGTGGGCGGCGTCGCCGGCGAGGAATACGCGGCCGACGCGGTAGTGGGGGACCTGGCGTTCGTCGCTGTGGAAGCGGGACATCCAGCGGGGGTCGTGCATGCCGTGGTCGGTGCCCAGGGCGGTGCGGGTGATGGCGCGCAGTTCGTCGAGGTCGACGGGGTCGTCGTCGGAGGGGGCCGGTCCGTGGCCCCGCGGGTCGCGGCGCCAGGCGATGGCGCGGTACCAGCCGTCGCCGAAGGGGACGAGGAAGGCGAAGGCGTCGGCGGTGCCGTTGACGGCGAGGAGGTCTTCGGGCGGGTCGGTCAGGCGTACGTCGGCCAGCACCATGGAGCGGACGACGGCCTGGCCGGGGAAGGGCAGGCCGAGGGAGCGGCGGACGGTGGAGCGGACGCCGTCGGCGCCGACGGCGTGGCGGGCGTGGATCTGGCGGGGGGTGGGGGTGGCGGGGGGCGAGCCGTCGTCGGGGGCGGCGGCGTCGCGGACGTCGAGGACGTCGAGGGTGACGGTGTCGTGGTCCTGGCGGAGGCCGGTGACCTGACAGTCGTATTGGATGTCCACCCCTGTGGACAACGCGCGGCGCTCCAGCAGTTCCTCTGTCTCATATTGAGGAGTGATGAGGACGAAGGGGTAGCGGGAACGCAGCCGTTGAAGGGAGAGGGCCATGCCACCGAGGGGGCGTACGCGGTCGATCTGTCGGCCGGTGGAGACGAGTTCGTCGGCGAGGTCGCGCGCGTCGAGGAGTTCGAGGGTGCGGGCGTGCACGGCGAAGGCGCGGGTGAGGTTGGCGGCCGTGCGGGGGCGTCGTTCGACGAGGGTGACGGAGAGGCCGGCGGCGGCGAGGTCGCCGGCGAGCAGGAGCCCGGTGGGCCCCGCGCCGACGACGGCTACGTCGACGAGGCCGGGGACGTCGGGGGTCTGCTCGCCGGCCGTCATCCCAGTCATCCCAGTCATGGCCCCGCAGTCTGCCAGCCGGGGGCCTCCGGGGGTTGCGCTACACGGCGGCGCCGTCGCCGAATTCGGCGACCGCTTCGCCGACGATCCGCTCCAGGCGGGCGTGGTGGGCGCCGCGCCAGTAGACGCGCTCGCAGTGCGCGCACTGCGCGAAGACGTCGTACGACCGGTGCGTGCCGCCCTCCAGGCGGTCGCCCACGCTCGCCTTGTCGGCCACGCGTAGCGGACCGTTGCAGGCGGTGCAGCGGGTCCAGGGCGCGAGCGTGGGCGCGAAGCGGCTGAGGACGTCGCGCAGTTGCTCGTCGGGGTTGTCGCTGTAGACGTACGCGCCGGCGAAGATCTCGCGGCGGCGCAGCAGGCCGCGGTCGCGGGAGAGCAGGACGCGGCGTTCGGCGGCGGAGCGGGTGGCGAGGGCGGGGTCGCCGATGTCCTCGTTCTCGTACGCGGCGTCGACGCCGAGCAGGCGCAGGCGGCGGGCGAGGGTGCCGAGGTGGACGTCGAGGAGGAAGCGCAGGGGTGCGCCGGGGATCTGCTGGGGGCGGTCCACGCCGAGCACCTCGACGGATTCGCCGGCTCGGGGCACGTAGGAGACGGGTACCTCGTGGCCGTCGACGAGCAGGCGGCCGACCTCGGTGAGCGGGACCCCGGCCGATTCGACGACGTGGCCGATGCTGGAGGCGCCGTCGGTGATGGTCGGTGTGCGTTCGGCGCGGCGGCTGGGCGCGGCGAAGAGACGCAGTTCGGGGGCGAGGGTGAGCTGAATGCCGGGACCGTTCACGGCCCCAGCATGCCATTGGGTGGCCGCGCCGCGCGGCTGGTTTATGAGCTCGCGGTGGCTTCGTCGTAACGGGCGCGGTGGGCGTTGACCTGGTCGAAGTGGTTCTCGGCCCAGGTTTTGACGGAGGAGAGGAGGCAGCCGAGGTTGCCGCCGAGTTCGGTGAGGCGGTAGTCGACGCGGACGGGGACGGTGGGGGTGACGGTGCGGGTGACGAGGCCGTCGCGTTCGAGGGAGCGCAGGGTCTGGGTGAGCATCTTCTGGCTGACGCCGGGGATCTTGCGGCCGAGGTCGCTGTAGCGCATGGCGCCGGTCTCCGCCTGGCCGAGGGCGCTGAGGATGAGGGCGACCCACTTGTCGCTGATGCGCGCCAGGAGCTGGCTGGTGGGGCAGTCCTTGACGAAGGCGTCGTAGGCGGCTCGGGCCTCTTCGCGGAGTTCGGCGGCGGTGCGGGTGGCCATGGGTGCCCACTTCCGGGTTGGGTACGCACTCCGGAGTGCGTACTTACGAAAAGAGAGTACCTCTCCTTAGGTTAGTGCCATCGAAGCGGCACGAAACCGGGGAGAAGACATGAGCACGCAGACGCAGACCGGGGCGCAGGCCGGGACCATGCGGGCGGTGGTCGTCAGCGCCTTCGGTGGGCCGGAGCGGGTGGAGATCGTCGAGGTGGAGGTCCCGCGGCCGGCGGCCGGGCAGGTCCGGGTGCGGGTCCGTGCCGCCGGGGTGAATCCGGTGGACGGTGCGGTCCGCGCCGGTGTCTTCGGCGGCGCCGGGCAGCGGCTCGGGCTGGGCTGGGACGTGGCGGGCGAGATCGACGCGGTCGGGCCGGAGGTGACCGGCTGGACGGTCGGCCGGCGCGTGGTCGGGCTGCACTACGGCGCGCTGAAGCCGCTCGTCGGTACGCACGCGGAGTACGTGGTGCTGGACGCCTCGGCGGTGGCGCCGGCCCCGGAGACGGTGGACGACGCGGCCGCGGCGGCGCTTCCGCTGAGCGGGCTGACCGCCGCCCGCGCGGTCGGCCTGCTGGGGCTGGAGCCCGGCTCGTCGGTGCTGATCACGGGCGCGGCGGGTGTCGTCGGCGCTCTCGCCGTCCAGCTCGCGGTCCGCGCGGGGCTGGTGGTGACGGCCCTGGCGGGTGCGGGGGACGAGGAGTTCGTACGGTCGCTGGGCGCGACCGGCTTCGTACCGCGCGGCTCGGCTCCGCAGGAGGCGGTGGACGGCGTCCTGGACGCGGCGGTCCTGGGCGGCCCCGCGCTGTCCTTCGTCCGCGACGGCGGTGTCTATGTCGGCCTGATCCCGCAGGCGGCCCCGGCCGCGGAGCGGGGTGTGCGGGTGGTGGAGCAGGAGGTCGCGCCCGACGGCGCGCACCTGGCCCGGCTGGTGTCCCTGGTCGACGAGGGCGTCCTGACGCTACGCGTCGCGCAGACCCTGCCCCTGACCGAAGCCGCCAAGGCGCACGCCCTCCTCGCCGAGCCGGGCACCCGCGGCCGCATCGTCCTCACGTCGGCCTGACCCGGCCGCCGCCCAGGGGCCGCCGCTCCCGCCGACGGGCGGGGGCGGCTCAGGCGTCGAGGGCGTGTCCGCGAAGCAGCGCCGTCAGGGCCCGCGGCATCCGGCGCCGCGCATCGCGAGGCGGAGGGTCGCTCGTGCGGGGCGTGCTCGTGCGGGCCCGACAACGCGGCGAGAGGTGCGGGGCCGGACGTCGCGGGCCCGAGGGCACCTCCCAGCTCGCTGGGGGAGGGACTTTTGCGGACACGCCCTCAGGGCCGTGGTCGGCAGGGCTCACCGGATCGTGCCGTCCGGCGGTGCGGCTTCCCCGGCTACCGTGGGGAGGTGCCGTGCCGGGCGTCGTGACCCGGTGAACCCTGCCGGTCAGGGCAGCAGGCGCAGGCGCCAGTCGTTGCTCGGGTGGGTGACGCCCTTGGGGTACTCCACGTCGACCGCCCCCAGGCACTCGAAGCCCGCCCGGCGGCAGACCGCGTTGGAGGCCGCGTGGTCGATGCCCGGGAAGGCATGGAGCGCGCGGCGGGAGCCGTGGGCGCGGACGTACGCGATGAGTTCCGCCAGCGCGGCCACCGCCAGCCCACGCCCCTGGTACTCCGGCAGGACGCCCCAGCCGGTCTCGTACACGGGCCCGCCGCGCCACTCCTGTGGCCAGAAGCCGACGGAGCCGACGCCCTCGCCGGTCGAGGCGAGGTTCACCCGGAACATCCGCCCGGCCGCCGGATCGCTCGCGCTCAGGGCCTCGTACCGCCGCTGCCGGTCGGCGAGCTTCTCCTCGCTCTCCGGCCCGCCGAGGAACTTCGTCATTTCGGCCGAGTTCTTGCGCTCCAGCAGCCAGAAATCGTCCTTCGCCCATGGCGTGAGCCGTACTGAGGGGCTTTCCGTCTCCGTCATGCCCGCGAGGCTACGTTTGCCCCGACCCCTCCCACACCGGCCTCCAGGGACATGGATCTCCGACAAGCCGGCGCCGCGGAGTCGCGGACAAGGCGGTGGCGGTGCCCCGGGGGTTTATGCGGGGGCTGCGAGTCGAGGCGGGCGGCGCGGGGCCCGGCTACGGCCAGACCAGGCAGTACGGCTGGTGGCCCGCCTCGTGGAGGCGGTGGGAGAAGTCCTGCCACTCGTGCAGGAGCTGGTAGACGTTGAACGCGTCGCGCGGGCCGCCGCGGTCGGGGACCGTGGACCAGATGAAGGCGGCCGCGCCGACCGACTCCTCGCCCACGCCGCGCAGCGGGTCGACCACCGTCATGGGGAGCTTGACCACCGCGTAGTCGGGGTGGAGGACGACCAGCTCCAGCGGGGGAACCTTGTGCAGGGGTATGCCCTCGATGCCGGTCAGGACCATCGCGGCCACGGTCTCCGGCTTGATCTTGGTGAACATGCCGCCCATGCCGAGCTCGTCACCGCCGAGCTCCTCCGGCCGCATCGTCACCGGCACCCGCGCGGCCGTCGCGCCGTCCGGGGCGCCGAAGTACTTGTACGTCACTCCCATGCCGCGGCCCCGGGGGAGGTCCTCCGGCGCCTGCGTGGGTCCTGGTGCGGGATCGGCCGCCTCCGCGGCCCTGCGCCGGTGCTTGCCACGGCGGCGGGCATCGCGGGCGCGCTGGGGATCCAGGCCGTCCGTACCCTCGCCCGGTCCACCACCGCGTTGCATATCTCCACCCGACTGGTATTGCCTGCCCCGGCCCCGCGGCCCCCGCCACGCAGCCTGATCATCATGGCAGTGACCTCCCCCGCGGCGGCGCGGTGAAACGCCCGTCCGCAAGTCTGTCGCGGCCTCTGAGACCATGGCTGGTGTGAGCTACCCGTACCCGTATGAAGCCCCAGTTTCGCAGACGCTCTTCGAGCGCGCCTCCCTCGTGACCCCCGGCGGCGTGAACTCTCCCGTACGCGCCTTCCGTGCCGTGGGCGGTACGCCCCGGTTCATGGTGTCCGGTACCGGTCCGTATCTGACCGATGCCGACGGGCGTGAGTACGTCGACCTGGTCTGCTCGTGGGGGCCGATGATCCTCGGCCACTCCCACCCCGACGTGATCGAGGCCGTCCAGGCCGCGGTCGCCCGCGGCACCTCCTTCGGCACGCCCGGTGAGGGCGAGGTCGCGCTCGCCGAGGAGATCGTCGCCCGTATCGAGCCCGTCGAGCAGGTGCGCCTGGTGTCCTCGGGCACCGAGGCGACCATGTCGGCGATCCGGCTGGCGCGCGGCTTCACCGGCCGCGCCAAAATCGTCAAGTTCGCCGGCTGCTACCACGGTCATGTCGACGCGCTGCTGGCCGCCGCCGGTTCCGGCCTGGCGACCTTCGCGCTACCGGACACCCCCGGTGTGACCGGAGCGCAGGCCGCCGACACGATCGTGCTCCCCTACAACGACCTCGAAGCGGTACGGGCGGCCTTCGCCGCGCACCCCGGCGAGATCGCCTGCGTGATCACCGAGGCCGCCCCCGGCAACATGGGCGTCGTCACCCCGGGCGAGGGCTTCAACCAGGGCCTCGCCGACCTGTGCCGCGAGAACGGCGCCCTGTACATCTCCGACGAGGTCATGACCGGATTCCGTACCTCCCGCGCCGGCTGGTACGGCGTGGACGGGGTCAAGCCCGACCTGATGACCTTCGGCAAGGTCATGGGCGGCGGCTTCCCGGCCGCGGCGTTCGGCGGGCGCGCCGACGTCATGGGCCACCTGGCACCCGCCGGGCCGGTCTACCAGGCGGGCACGCTCTCCGGTAACCCGATCGCCACCGCCGCCGGTCTCGCGCAGCTGCGCCTGCTGGACGCGGCGGCGTACGAGAAGGTCGACGCGGTGTCGAAGGAGATCCAGGACCTGGTCTCCGGGGCGCTCTCCAAGGAGGGTGTGGCGCACCGCGTCCAGACCGCGTCCAACATGTTCTCCGTCTTCTTCACCGAGGACGAGGTACGCGACTACGACGACGCGAAGAAGCAGGAGAGCTTCCGCTTCAACGGCTTCTTCCACTCGATGCTGGCGCAGGGCGTGTACCTGCCGCCGTCGGCCTTCGAGTCCTGGTTCGTGTCCACGGCGCACGACGAGCGGGCGGTCGAGCGCATCGCCGCCGCGCTGCCGGCCGCCGCCGCTGCCGCCGCCGCCGCGGAGGCGACGGCATGAGCGCCGACGGCAGCAGCGAGATCACCGTCGTCCACCTGATGCGGCACGGCGAGGTGCACAACCCGGACGGCGTCCTCTACGGCCGCCGCTCCGGCTACCACCTCTCCGAGCTGGGCCGGCAGATGGCCGACCGGGTCGCCGAGCACCTCCAGGACCGGGACATCACCTACGTGGTGTCCTCCCCCCTGGAGCGGGCGCAGGAGACGGCGGCGCCGATCGCCAAGACGCACGGCCTGGACCTCGCCATCGACGTCCGGCTGATCGAGGCGGGCAACGTCTTCGAGGGCAAGACCTTCGGCGTCGGCGACGGCGCCCTGCGCAGGCCGGGCAACTGGAAGCACCTGACGAACCCGTTCAAGCCGTCCTGGGGCGAGCCGTACGTCGAGCAGGTCGTACGGATGATGACCGCGCTGGAGACGGCGCGCGACGCGGCCCGCGGACACGAGGCGGTCGCCGTCAGCCACCAGCTGCCGATCTGGATCGTGCGCAGCTTCGCGGAGAAGCGCCGGCTGTGGCACGACCCGCGCCGCCGCCAGTGCACGCTGGCGTCGCTGACGTCGTTCACGTACCAGGGCGACCGGCTCGTGTCGGTGGGCTACAGCGAACCGGCCCGCGACCTGGTCCCGTCCCATCTCCTGGCCGGAGCGAAGCCGGTGAAGGGCAAGTCGAAGGCCTTCGGAGCCTGATCCCTGGCCGGGCGTCCACCGGGGCCCCGCGGCCCCGGGCCGTGACCCGGCTCGGGCCACGGGCCTCCCCCTCGGTACGGGGTTCGGGCTCGGGTTTTTCGAAGGGCGCGGGAGGAATGTTGGTTCAGGGGGTCGACATCCCTGGAATATCCGCTTATACGGCAGTTCATGAGCGATGTGCGTGACTTCAGTCGACGGGGAGTGCTCGGGCTCGGGATCGGGGCCATCGCGGGCTGCGGAGGCGGCGGCGGCGGGTCCGGGCCGGGCAGTCCCGGTGCGATAGCCGGCGGCGCCGTGCGGCCGATCGGCGACGGTTCCACCGCCGACACCGGCCCGCAGCCCCACCAGCCGCCCAAGGCCGTCCCCCTCCAGCCCGGTGAGACGCCGCCGCAGTTCGTCGTCTTCAGCTGGGACGGCGCGGGGGAGGTCGGCAACGGCCTGTTCCCCCGCTTCCTCAAGCTCGCCAAGGACCACGGCGCGGCCATGACCTTCTTCCTCTCCGGCATCTACCTGCTGCCCGAGTCGAAGAAGCACCTCTACCGGCCGCCGAACAACCCGGTCGGCGCCTCCGACATCGGCTACCTCAAGGACGAGAACGTCCGCGCCACCCTCGGCCACATCCGTCAGGCCTGGCTCGACGGCCACGAGATGGGCACCCACTTCAACGGCCACTTCTGCGGCGGCTCCGGTTCCGTCGGCAAGTGGACCCCGGCCGACTGGCAGAACGAGATCGACCAAGCCGTCTCGTTCGTCACCAACTGGCGCACCCACACCGGTTTCACCGACCTCGAACCCCTCCCCTTCGACTACCGCAAGGAGCTGACCGGGGCCCGTACCCCCTGCCTCCTCGGCCAGGACAACCTGCTGCCCACCGCCCAGAGGCTGGGCTGGCGCTACGACTCCAGCTCGCCCGGCGGCCTCCAGGTGTGGCCGGTGAAGAAGTCGGGGGTGTGGGACCTGCCCCTGCAGTCGCTCCCGTTCCCCGGAAAGCCGTACGAGGTCTTGTCCATGGATTACAACATCCTGGCGAACCAGTCCAAAAGCACCACCAAGGGCGACCCGGCCAACTACCCGGCCTGGCGCGCCCAGGCCACCGCCACCTACCTCGGCGGCTTCCGGCGGGCCTACGAGACCAACCGGGCGCCGCTCTTCATCGGCAACCACTTCGAGGAGTGGAACGGCGGCATCTACATGGATGCCGTCGAGGAGGCCCTCAGAGGCATGGCGGACAAAAAGGACGTACGCCTCGTATCCTTCCGGCAGTTCGCCGACTGGCTGGACGTCCAGGAGCCGGCGGTGCTGGCGAAGCTGCGCACCCTCGCCCCGGGCCGGTCGCCGACCGGTGGCTGGGGCACGTACCTGACCAGCGCCTGACCAGCGACTCACCACCCCGTCGGGGGGTGCGGAAGATCCGCAAATCGCCCATGCGAAACTTTTCACATGAGCCTTAGCCGCGCCCGTGTCCGTCGATGTAGCCGCCGCTCGACCAGCGGCCGCGCCACCCTGCTGACCGCGGTGACCCTCGTCGGCGCCCTGACCCTGTCGGCGTGCGGCGATTCGGGCAGCGGTGGCAGCCCGACCGGCTCCGCCGGCGGCAACTACGTGACGGGCCCCAGCGGCATCTCCACCGTCGCCAGGGGCGAGCGTACGGACGCCCCCAAGCTCGACGGGGAGACCGTCGACGGCAAGACCCTCGACACCACCACCCTCAAGGGCAAGGTCGTCGTCCTCAACGTATGGGGCTCATGGTGCCCGCCGTGCCGAGCCGAGGCGCCGTACTTCGCCAAGGTGGCGAAGGAGCTGGCCGACGGCGGCAAGGACGTCGCCTTCGTCGGGCTCAACACCCGCGACAACAGCAAGCAGAACGCCGCCGCCTTCGAGGAGAACTTCGGGATCACCTACCCGAGCCTCTACGACCCGGACGGCAAGCTGATGCTCCGCTTCCCCAAGGGCACGCTCAACGCGCAGTCCATCCCCTCCACGATCGTCCTCGACAAGGACGGCAAGATCGCCGCCCGCACCCTGGTCGCGGTCAACGAGGAGCAGCTGCGTTCGATGATCGACCCGCTCCTCGCGGAGAAGTGACCTCATGGTCGAGTACGTCCTCGCCGCCGAGGTGACGGGTATGAACCAGACCGTCTTCAGCGGTGCACTGCTGCTGGCACTGCCGATCTCCCTGCTCGCCGGGCTGGTTTCCTTCTTCTCGCCGTGCGTGCTGCCCCTGGTCCCCGGCTACCTCTCCTACGTGACGGGCATCGGCGGAGCCGACCTCGCCGAGGCCCGGCGCGGCCGGATGGTGGGCGGCGCGAGCCTGTTCATCGCGGGCTTCACGGCCGTCTTCGTCTCGACCGGAGCCCTGTTCGGCCACTTCGGCCAGACCCTCGCGGACAACAAGCAGATCATCTCCCAGGTCCTCGGCGGGCTGGTCATCCTGCTCGGTCTCTTCTTCATGGGAGCGATCCCGGGCCTGACGATGCGGGAGTTCCGCTTCCACAAGAAGCCGACGACGGGCCTGATCGGCGCGCCCGTGCTCGGCGTGCTCTTCGGTGTCGGCTGGACGCCCTGCATGGGACCGACCCTCGCTGCCGTCAACACGCTCTCCCTCGACCAGGCGAGTGCCGGTCGGGGCGCACTGCTGACCGTCGTGTACTGCCTGGGGCTCGGCCTGCCCTTCATCCTCACCGCGCTCGCCTTCCGCAAGGCGCTCGGCGTGTTCGGCTGGGTGAAGCAGCACTATGCGTGGGTGATGCGCATCGGCGGCGGCATGCTGGTCCTGACCGGCCTGCTGCTCGTCACGGGAATGTGGACGGACATCGTCAGCGAGATGCAGAGCTGGACCGACGGCTTCACGGTGGGGATCTGAGGACTTGACGGACACGGACATGAGTACGACCGACAAGGCGCCCACCGGGGCGCCGCACGAGTCCGCCACCGCCCAGGACCGGGCCGGGGACCGGGCCGACGCCGCCGCCGGAGCGCAGCTTTCCACGGCGCCCCTGGAGGACGGTGCGACCGCTCCCGTCGGGATCGGCGTGATCGGCTGGGCCCGCTGGTTCTGGCGGCAGCTCACCTCCATGCGGGTGGCGCTGATCCTGCTGTTCCTGCTCTCCCTCGGTTCCATCCCCGGCTCGCTCATCCCGCAGACGCAGGTCGACGCGATGAAGGTCGCGGAGTGGAAGGACACCCACGAGTTCTGGGTTCCGTTCGCCGAGAAGCTCCAGCTCTTCGACGTGTACAGCTCGGTGTGGTTCTCCGCGATCTACATCCTGCTGTTCGTGTCGCTGATCGGCTGCATCGTGCCCCGCACCTGGCAGTTCGTCGGCCAGCTCACCGGCCGCCCGCCGGGCGCCCCCCGGCGCCTGGACCGGATGCCGGCGTACACGACGTGGCGTACGGACAAGGCCCCGCAGGAGGTCCTCGCCTCGGCGCGGACCCTGCTCGGCGGTCGGCGCTTCCGTACCGAGGCGGGCGCCGGAGCCGTCGCCGCCGAGAAGGGCTACCTGCGCGAGGCCGGGAACCTGGCCTTCCACATCGCCCTGATCGTGCTGCTGGTGGCCTTCGCGGCCGGGCAGCTCTTCAAGTCCGAGGGCGGCAAGCTCGTCCTGCGCGGCAAGGGCTTCTCCAACACGCTCACCCAGTACGACGACTTCAAGTCCGGCAGCCTCTTCGACTCCGACGACCTGCCGCCGTTCTCGTTCACGCTGGACAAGTTCGACGCGACGTACGAGCAGACGGGCCCGCAGAAGGGCACGCCCCGCGACTTCAAGGCGTACGTCACCTACAGCGAAGGGGCCGACGGGCAGCCGCGGAAGGCCGAGATCGAGGTCAACACGCCGCTGGAGATCGACGGTTCCAAGGTCTTCCTGCTGGGGCACGGCTACGCGCCGGTCATCTCGGTGACCGACCCCACCGGCAAGGTGATCTACAAGGACGCCGTGCCGATGCTGCCCTTCGACTCCAACCTGAGCTCCTCGGGCGCGGTCAAGGTCCCGGACGGCTACCGGAACAAGGACGGGGCCAAGGAGCAGCTCGGCTTCAACGCCATGTTCGTGCCGACCTTCGCCGGTGAGGGCAAGGGCACGATGCTCTCGCAGTTCCCGGCGCTGGACTTCCCCGTCCTCGCGCTCAGCGCGTACCACGGCAGTCTGGGCGTGGACGCGGGCCTGCCGCAGAACGTGTACCAGCTGAACACCTCCAAGATGAAGGAGTTCAAGGACGCCGACGGCGCGCTCTTCAAGCAGAAGCTGCTGCCCGGCGAGACGATGACCCTGCCCGACGGTGCGGGCACGGTGAAGTTCGAGGGCATCGAGCGCTGGGCGACCTTCCAGGTGTCCCAGCAGCCCGGCAACGTCCTCGCGCTCGTCGGCGCGGTGGCGGCCATCGCCGGACTGGCCGCGTCCCTGTTCATCCGGCGGCGCCGGATCTGGGTCCGCGCGGTGGCCGGCGAGGACGGCGTGACCGTCGTCGAGATGGCGGGCCTCGGCCGCAGCGAGTCCGCCAGGCTCCCGGAGGAGCTGGCGGACCTGGCCGCCACGTTGCACGAGCAGGCGCCCTCGGCCTCCCCGACGCCTGAACCTGTCGAAGTCGAAGAAGGAGAGCGCGGATGACGCCGCTCGCAGCCGCAGCCAACGAGAACCTGGCTGAGATCAGCAACTACCTGATCTATTCGTCGATGGCGGTCTACACGCTCGCCTTCCTCGCGCACATCGCCGAGTGGGTCTTCGGCAGCCGCAGCAAGGTGGGCCGTACGGCCGCCGCCCTGACCGGGGCCGAGCGCGCGGAAGCCCCCGCCGTGCGGGTGCGCGCGAAGGGGGGCACGGCCGTCCTCGACAAGCCGAAGGTCGTGACCCGCTCCGCCGCCGGCACCCGCGACGTCCCCGACGGCCCCGGCGCCGCCGGCGGCACCGTGCAGGGCGACCTGTACGGGCGGATCGCGATCTCGCTGACCGCCCTCGGCTTCCTCATCGAGGCGGGCGGCGTCGTCGCCCGCGCGATGTCGGTGAAGCGGGCCCCCTGGGGCAACATGTACGAGTTCTCGATCACCTTCTCCACGGTGGCCGTCGGCGCGTACCTGGTGCTGCTGCTCCTGAAGAAGAACGTCCGCTGGCTCGGCCTGATCCTCGTCACGACGGTCCTGCTCGACCTCGGCATCGCCGTCAAGGTGCTCTACACCGAAAGTGACCAGCTCGTCCCCGCCCTGGACTCGTACTGGCTGTACATCCACGTCTCCACCGCGATCTTCTGCGGTGCGGTCTTCTACATCGGCGCGGCCGGCACCGCCCTGTACCTCTTCAGGGACTCCTACGAGAACCAGCTGGAGCTCGGCCGCACGCCGGGCCGTTTCCGCACGTCAATTATGGAGCGGCTGCCCTCGGCGGCCTCGCTGGACAAGTTCGCGTACCGGATCAACGCCGCCGTCTTCCCGCTGTGGACCTTCACGATCGTCGCGGGCGCGATCTGGGCCGGCGACGCCTGGGGCCGCTACTGGAACTGGGACCCGAAGGAGGTCTGGTCCTTCGTGACCTGGGTGGCGTACGCCTGCTACCTGCACGCGCGCGCCACGGCGGGCTGGAAGGGCCGCAAGGCCGCGTACCTGGCGCTCTTCGCCTTCGCCTGCTGGATCTGGAACTACTACGGCGTGAACATCCTGCTCAGCGGCAAGCACTCGTACGCGGGCGTCTGACCGCCGGGAGTGGGACGCTGGTGTCATGTCTCCTGTGAGCCATGGCACCAGCGAGCCGGGCGGCGAGGGCCGCCGGCTCATCCGCTTCGAACTGCACGTCCCGCACGCCTACGAGGACGTGTGGCCCGTCCTGACCACGGCGGACGGGCTGCGCGGCTGGCTCGCGGAGGCGGAGGTCCTGGAACGGCGGCTCGGCGGAGCCGTCACACTGCGCCGACCGACCGCGGGCACCGCGGTGTCGGGGCACATCACGGCCTGGGACGTCGAACGGGTCGTCGAGTACACGGTGAGCGAGGAGGGGCGGATCCGCTTCCACCTGGAGGCCGTGGGTACCGACTCGACGGTGATCCGCTTTTTGAATGAGCGCAGCTTGAATGAGCGAAGCTTGAATGAGCGCAGCCTGAACGACGGGGGCGGCCGGGAGTCCGAGCTCCTCGACTGCCTGGCCGACTGGCACGAGCGCTTCGAGCGGCTGGAGGCGGCGCTGGCCGGGTACCCGGCCGACTGGGACGCCTGGACGGACGCCCGCCGGGCGGATCTGCGGGCCTCCTACGCGGCCCTCTCCGGCGCCTGAGTCCTCCCTCACCACACGGGTCGCAGCGGCGGCAGCCCCCCGGGCCCGTTCAGCGCCCGTACGACGCGGGTCAGCTCGCCGCGCAGCGCCGCGAGGTCGGCCCGTGTGCCGAGTTCGGCCTCCAGCTCGTGCAGGATCCGGCCCGCGACGGCCAGGTGGTCGGTGGCGGCCCGGGTCAGGACCACGAGCTTGCGCCGCCCGCCTTCGGGATGCGGCTCGCGGCGGACGTAGCCGCGCTTTTCCAGGTCGTCCACGATCTGCCCGGCGGCCTGTTTGGTCACGCCGAGGCGTTCGGCCAGTTCGCTGGCGGTGGCTCCGGGGCCCTTCAGGGCCTGGAAGGCCATGCCGTGCAGGGGGCGCAGGTCGGTGTATCCGGCGGCGGCGACGCGCCGGGAGAACTCGCCCAGCATCAGCTGGAAGCCGATTCCGAGCAGGAAGGTCAGCTCGAGGCCCCCGGCGCGGTCCTTTTCTTCTGCGGTTACTTCTTCGGTCACGGAAACATGGTGACACGAGCGGGTCAAGCTGCTTTACTCCTCGCAAGTAAAGCAGCTTGACTCACTCGAACGAGAAGACGAGGACCGCCACCTTGCACGTGATCACCGCTTCCCCCGAGAACGTCACCGTCACCCCGAACGCCACCATGACCGGCTTCGCCGCCCCCAGCCGGGGCAGCGCCGAGCTCAGCACCTGGCGCGTCGAGATGGCCGCCGGGGCCACCGGGCCAGAGCACTCCGTCACCCGTGAGCAGGTCTGGCTCGTCACCTCCGGCACGCTCAACGTGACCTGCGACGGCCGCACCGAGAAGGTCGGCGCCGGCCAGACACTGGTGCTCCCGCCGGACGTGCTCCGCCAGATCCGGGCCGAGGCCTTCGAGGCCTACGTCGTCATGCGCGCGGACGGTGTCGTCTCGGTCCCCGGCACCGAGGGCACCCGCCCCCTGCCCTGGGCGCAATAGCCCCTACCCCTACGGGCAGCTGCGCAAGGGCGACTTCGACGTACAGGTCGGCGAACGCCATCGCCGGGGACCTGCGCCCGTACGCCGCGAGGCGCGGAGCCCGCGCGGACACCGGCCGGGCGGCCGACGGCCTGGTCTGGCGGGCGGCCGACAACACGGGCGCCGTACGGGCCTTCGCGCGCGCCGCGTCGCACGCCGCGTCCGTGGCACCGCAGCGGGTCCGGGACAGCCCTTAGGCCCGGTCGTCGGGTCCCTTGTCGGGTCCCTTGTCGGGGTCCTTGTCCTTGTCGGTTTCCTTCTCGGTGTCCTTCGCCTTCGGAGCGTCCGTGCCGTTGCCGGCGTCCCGGTTCTTGTCCTCGCGCTCGTCGCGCAGCGACTTCAGGAACTCCGGGTTGTCGTCGGGCGCCACCCACTGGGTCCGGCGCGCCCGGCCGCCGCCGCCGAAACCACCGCCGTTGCCGCCGCCCCCACCGACCGCGGACCGCTTCTTGCCCGCGAACAGCCACACCACGGGGCCGACGATGGAGAAGAGCAGGATGATGATCACCCAGACCGGCTTGGGAAGGCTCTTGACCTCCTCCTCCGGCGTGTTCAGGCAGTCGATGAAGGCGTAGATGGTCAGGCCGATGATCAGCAGGAACGGCAGATAGCGCAGCACGGTGCGGGATCGACTCCCAGGCAGTGGCGGCGGGCCCACGCAGGGCCCCGGTGACGCTTCCAGGGTAGTAGGTGACGGATACTGACCCCTATGGCTTACGACGATCTCCGCTCGCTGCTCCGGGCTCTGGAGCGGGAGGGCGACCTCAAGCGCATCAAGGCCGAAGTCGACCCGTACCTGGAGGTCGGGGAGATCGTCGACAGAGTGAACAAGGCGGGCGGCCCGGCGCTCCTCTTCGAGAACGTCAAGGGCTCGGCGATGCCGCTCGCCATGAACGTCTTCGGGACCGACCGGCGCCTGCTGAAGGCCCTCGGACTGAAGTCGTACGCCGAGATCAGCGAGAAGATCGGCGGCCTCCTCAAGCCCGAGCTGCCCCAGGGCTTCATCGGCGTCCGCGAGGCCTTCGGCAAACTCGGCTCGATGGTGCACGTGCCGCCGAAGAAGGTGAAGGGCGACGCCGCGCCCGTCCAGGAGGTCGTCCTGACCGGCGACGACGTGGACCTCGACCAGCTCCCGGCGCTCTTCACCTGGCCCAAGGACGGCGGGTCCTTCTTCAACCTGGGCCTGACCCACACCAAGCACCCCGAGACCGGCGTCCGCAACCTCGGGCTCTACCGGCTCCAGCGCCACGACAAGCGCACCATCGGCATGCACTGGCAGATCCACAAGGACAGCCGCAACCACTACGCGGTCGCCGCCGCGAAGGGCGAGCGGCTGCCGGTCGCGATCGCCTTCGGCTGCCCGCCGGCCGTCACCTACGCCTCCACCGCGCCGCTGCCGGGCGACATCGACGAGTACCTCTTCGCCGGGTTCGTCGCGGGCAAGCGGATCGAGATGGTCGACTGCAAGACGGTCCCGCTCCAGGTCCCGGCCCACGCCGAGGTCGTCATCGAGGGCTGGCTGGAACCGGGGGAGACGCTCCCCGAGGGCCCCTTCGGCGACCACACCGGCTTCTACACCCCGCAGGAACCCTTCCCGGCGCTGAAGATCGACTGCGTGACGATGCGCAGGCGTCCGCTCATCCAGTCGATCGTGGTCGGCCGCCCACCGACCGAGGACGGTCCGCTGGGGCGCGCGACGGAGCGCTTCTTCCTGCCGCTGCTGAAGATCATCGTCCCGGACATCGTGGACTACCACCTGCCGGAGTCCGGCGGCTTCCACAACTGCGCCATCGTCTCGATCGACAAGAAGTACCCGAAGCACGCGCAGAAGGTCATGCACGCCATCTGGGGTGCGCACATGATGTCGCTGACCAAGCTGATCATCGTGGTGGACAAGGACTGCGACGTCCACGACCTGCACGAAGTGTCCTGGCGGGCGCTCGGCAACACGGACTACTCCCGCGACCTGACGGTCGTCGAGGGACCGGTGGACCACCTCGACCACGCCTCGTACCAGCAGTTCTGGGGCGGCAAGGCGGGCATCGACGCGACGAAGAAGCTGCCCGAGGAGGGCTACACACGCGACGGCGGCTGGCCCGACATGGTCGAGTCCGACCCCGATACGGCCGAACGGGTGACCCGTCGTTGGAAGGAGTACGGACTGTGAGGTATCAGGCGACGATGGCCTCGGAGAGGGCCGGGCATGCTCCCCGCCGCTGCGGGGATGACTCGGAGTACGGCCTGTGAGCACTGTCGACATGGGCGGCCCGGCCCTCTTCATCGGCGACGAGACCTACGTGGCGCTCGTGCGCCCGCGGCTCGACCCCGCCGACCCCGACGTCCGGCTGGCCGCCGAGCAGGCGGGCGTCTCGCCCGAGGAGTTCGCGGGCCCCGGAGACGTCTGGGCCCTGACGTGGGACCAGGAGGACGGCCAGGGCGACGGCTTCGAGCTGCCCGGCCTGCGCGACGCCGAGGCGGAGGACTTCGCGGAGCGCCTGCTGGCCGCGCTCGCCGCCGGCGGCCCGTTCACGGTCGAGGCGGGCGCCGTGCTGCGCCTCGACGCCCGCCCGGCCGGCGAGGGCTTCGCCTTCCTGGCCCGGGTCACCCCGCCGGAGGGCGAGGGGACGGAGCCGCTCGACGTGGAGATCGGCCCGGTTCCCACCGACGGGCTGCGCGCCGACCTGGAAGAGTTCCGGAGGTCCCTCGGATGACATCGGCTGCCGAAGGAGTCCTCGGACCCGGCTCCGCGCCGCAGGCGACCAACAAGGTCAAGGCCTTCCTGCGGCTCGTGATGATCGAGCACTCGGTCTTCGCGCTGCCCTTCGCCTACATCGCCGCGCTCACCGCCATGTTCCGGCTCGACCGGACCGTGCACTGGGGCACGCTGCTGCTCGTCACCATCTGCATGGTGGGGCTGCGGACCTTCGCCATGGCCGCCAACCGGATCATCGACCGGGAGATCGACTCCCGGAACCCGCGCACCGCCGGGCGTGAGCTCGTCACCGGCGCGGTGTCGGTGCGCTCCGCCTGGACGGGGGCCGGGATCGCGCTGGTCGTCTTCCTGGGCTCGGCGGCACTGCTCAACCCGCTGTGCCTGGTGCTGGCGCCGCTGGCCGTGGTGCCGATGGTGGTCTACCCGTACGGCAAGCGGTTCACGGACTTCCCGCACGCCATCCTGGGCCTGGCCCAGGCGATCGGCCCGGTCGGGGCCTGGCTGGCGGTCACCGGGGAGTGGTCCTGGGACGCGGTGATCCTCGGCCTCGCCGTGGGCGTGTGGATCGGCGGCTTCGACCTGATCTTCGGCTGCCAGGACGTGGCCGCCGACCGGGCGGAGGGCGTCCGGTCGGTCCCGGCGCGCTTCGGCATCCCCGCGGCCCTGTGGGGCGCGCGCGGCGCGCACGTGGTGACCACCGGCCTGCTGGCCTGGTACGCCCTCGCGACGGACGCGGGGATGTTCTTCTGGCTCGGTCTGCTGATCGTCGTAGGGGCCTTCCTCTACGAACACACCATCGTCAAGCCGCACGACCTGTCACGCCTCAACCGGGCGTTCTTCACAGTCAACGGTTTCATCGGCATCGCCCTTTTCGTGTGCGCCGTGCTGGACCTGGCCGTCCGGGGGCTCGCCCTCTAGGGCAGGGCCCGGCGGCCGGGGAAGAGGAACGCCGCTCCGATCCCGGCCAGCAGGCCGAAGAGGTGGCCCTGCCAGCTCACCGCCGAGTCGGACGGCAGGACGCCGGCCAGGAACGTGGTCCCCCACACGGCGGCTATGAGGATCCCGGTCAGCACGCCCAGCGGGCGCCGCTCGACGAAGCCGCGGATCAGCAGGTATCCGAACAGGCCGAAGACCAGCCCCGAGGCGCCCGCCGTGATGCTGTGCTCGGGAGAGACCAGCCAGACGCCGATGCCGTCCACGACGATGATCGCCGCGCACACGGCCAGGAACCGGCGTATGCCGTCGAGCGCGGCGACGAAGCCCAGCACCAGCAGCGGGACGCTGTTCGCCCCGACGTGGTCGAAGCCGTAGTGGAGGAAGGGGGCCAGCGGTATGCCGGTCAGCCCGTCGGTATCGCGTGGCGTGATCCCGTAGCCGTCCAGGGCGTGCCCGGTGGCCAGATCCACCACCTCGAGCAGCCACAGCAGGGCCACCCAGCCCAGCATCAGCAGCCCCGCCGCCCTGGCCCGCCCGGTCCGTGTCAGGCCCCACTCCTGCGCCGTGCTCATGATCTCCCCCTTCTCGTCCCACTCCGTGAACGTGCGGACACCTTGAGGAGTGCCCGCGCGCGGTGGCCGGATAGTCTCGGCGGTATGACTGAGCGCAAGCGCACCCCGTGGGTGGTCGGGGTTTCCGGGGCCTCCGGGACGCCGTACGCGGCGGCGGTGATCCGGGGACTGCTGGCGGCCGGAGAGAGTGTGGACCTGGTGGTCAGCCGGGCCTCGCGCCTCACCCTGCTGGACGAGACGGGGATCGCCTTCCGGGACGCGCACTGGCGGGACGACCTGGCCGAGTGGCTCGGCCGGGGGGCCGACGGCAAGCCGGGGACCTTCGAGACGCGGACGGGCGACGTCCGGTACTGGGGGGCCGGGGACTTGGCCGCCGGTCCGAGCTCCGGCTCGTACCCCGTCAAGGGGATGCTGATCGTGCCCGCGTCCACGGCCTGCGTGGCGGGGGTGGCGCTGGGGTTGTCGAAGGACCTGCTCCAGCGCGTGGCGAGCGTGACGCTCAAGGAACGGCGCCGGCTGGTGGTCGCGGTGCGGGAGACCCCGCTGAACGGACAGACGCTGAAGCACCTGGTGGCGCTGGACGAGGCGGGCGCGGTCGTACTGCCCGCCTCTCCGGCGTTCTACGCGGGTGCGACGCACATCCAGGACCTGGTGGACTTCGTCGCGGGGCGGGTGCTCGACGCGGCAGGGGTGCCGCACGGGCTGTACCGCCGTTGGGAGGGCGAGCTCGGGGGCTCGCGTCCTGCCCGGGGGGCAAGCGGCGGTGACTAGCGCTTCTTGGCGCTGCGCGGCTTGCGGGTCTTGTCGACGCGGTGGGCGGCGGTGGGCTGGTCGGTGCGGGATCGGTTGGCCAGCTCCTGGAGCTGTCGCATGTGTGCGTAGGCCATCTCGATCGTGTACACGGTGAACCACTCCTGAAGATCGTCATTGATCTGTTGAAAGATTCACAGGGAGTTGACCCTGTGTGCCTTTAATTCTATACCTAGACTCGCAAGATCTCCGAATAATGGAAGGCTCCACGTCATGGACACGGTCGACAGGCAGCTCATCCAGGCACTCCGCGAAAACGGTCGTGCCTCGTACGCGGAGCTGGGCCGTCTCGTGGGCCTCTCCGGCCCCAGCGTCACCGACCGCATCAACCGCCTGGAGACGGCGGGCGTGATCACCGGCTACCGCGCGACCGTGGACTCGGCCTCGCTCGGGCTCGGCGTCACCGCGCTGATCGGCATCTCGCTCTCCGACGCCGCCGACCACGAGGACGTGGCGCGCCGGCTGCGCGACCTCGCGGAGATCGAGGACTGCTGGTTCATCGCGGGCGACGACTCCTTCATGCTGAAGGTCCGCGCCAACGACGTCGACGGCCTGGAGAAGATCATCCGCAGGCTCTCCGGCACCAAGGGCGTCTCCCGCACCCGCACCACGATCGTGCTGTCCACGAAGTGGGAGAACCGGGTCGGAGAACTGCCCGAGGAGAGCTGAGAGTACGGTTGGTGACGGTTGCAGGCAGGACGGGACACACAAAGGGGACACCGGCATGGACGCTGGGCTCAAGCGCGAGCTGGAGGAGAAGGTCCGCTCCGGCGAGCGGCTGACTCGTGAGGACGGCATCGCCCTCTACGCGTCGGACGACCTGGCCTGGCTCGGCGGCCTCGCCCACGAGGTGCGCATGCGCAAGAACGGTGACGTCGTCCACTTCAACGTCAACCGCCACCTCAACATGACGAACGTGTGCACCGCGTCGTGCGCGTACTGCTCGTTCCAGCGCAAGCCGGGCGAGAAGGACGCGTACACGATGCGCATCGAGGAAGCCGTCCGCCTGGCCAAGGCCATGGAGAACGAGAACCTCACCGAGCTGCACATCGTCAACGGCCTGCACCCCACCCTGCCGTGGCGCTACTACCCGCGCTCCCTCTCCGCCCTCAAGGAGGCGCTGCCGAACGTCTCGCTGAAGGCGTTCACGGCCACCGAGATCCACCACTTCGAGACGATCTCCGGCCTCTCGGCGTCCGAGATCCTCGACGAGCTGATCGACGCCGGCCTCGAATCGCTCACCGGTGGCGGCGCGGAGATCTTCGACTGGGAGGTGCGGCAGCACATCGTCGACCACCGCACCCACTGGGAAGACTGGTCGCGCATCCACCGCCTCGCGCACGCGAAGGGCCTCAAGACCCCCGCGACGATGCTGTACGGGCACATCGAGGAGCCGCGTCACCGGGTCGACCACGTACTGCGACTGCGTGAACTCCAGGACGAGACCGGCGGTTTCCAGGTCTTCATCCCGCTGCGCTACCAGCACGACTTCGTGGACATGAAGGACGGCAAGATCCGCAACACGCTCCAGGCGCGGACGACGATGGCGACGGGCGCCGACGCGCTGAAGACCTTCGCCGTCTCCCGGCTGCTCTTCGACAACGTGCCGCACGTCAAGGTCTTCTGGGTCATGCACGGCGTGCAGACCGCCCAGCTCGCGCTCCAGCACGGCGCGGACGACATGGACGGCTCGGTGGTCGAGTACAAGATCACCCACGACGCGGACGACTACGGCACCCCGAACAAGCTGGGCCGCGAAGACCTCCTGGAGCTCATCCGCGAGGCAGGCTTCCGCCCCGTCGAGCGCAACACGCGCTACGAGATCATCCGCGAGTACCCGGGCCCGGACGCCGGCCTGCGCGAGTCGCCGCAGGCGATGCGCGTCTGACGCGGGCAGCTCTGCCGCTCCGGCCGCGCCCCTTTCCCCGTCAGCGGGGGGAGGGGCGCGGCCGTGTCGTGCGGTGCGGGCTCGGGCGGTACTCCGTTGCCGCACGATCTAGTAATGATTAAGATGCGCCAATGACCCTTACGTTTACCTTCGATCCGGTGGTCGACGAGGCCCTGCGCGACGGCATCGCCGAGCTGTGGACCGAGGTGTCCAACGCCGGTGGCGCGGTCGGCTTCGTCCCGCCCGTCACGCGCGACATGGTCCGGCCGGAGCTGGTCAAGCACCTCGTCGCCATGTCGGAGGGCCGCCACCGGCTGCTCGTCGGCCACGACGAGGCGGGCGCCGTCGTCGCCGCCGCCTTCCTGGCGTTCAACACCCACCGCCTTCAGCAGCACTGGATCTGGGCGTACACGGTCATGGTCAGCCCCGCCCTCCAGGGCCGCGGCGCCGGCCGTGACCTGATGGCGGCCGCCGCCGACGCGGCCCGCTCCCTCGACGGCATAGAGGCCATCCGCCTCTCCTGCCGGGGCGGGCTCGGCCTGGAGCACTTCTACGCGGCCTGCGGCTACAAGGAGGTGGGCCGCGTCCCGGACGCCATCCGGGTGGCCCCCGGCGACGACCGCGACGACATCACGATGCTGCTGCCGCTGCACTGACCCCGGGCGGGGCTGTCCGTGCGGGCGTGCTTCACTGGTTGGGCATGTGCCGACCGCAGGACGACGAGAGAGAAGGGGTCACCGTGTCCCTCAAGCCGAGCGCGACGATCCGCTACACCGCGATGCGTCTGGGCATCTTCGTCGGATGCCTGGTGGTCGTCGCGGTGCTGGTCCGTGTGGGCTGGGTGCCCGCCGGGCTGGGTGACGCCAACTTCGCCTGGGTCGTGCTGCTCGCCCTGGTGATCTCCGCGCCGCTGTCCTTCGTACTGCTGCGCAAGCAGCGCGACGAGATGTCCGCGCAGATCTCCGGACGTGTCGCGGGCGCGAAGGAGAAGCTGGCCGCGAACCGCAGCCAGGAGGACGCGGCCGACGACGCCGCGCGCCTGAGCTGACGCGAGGCCGCCGCCCGTTAGCTTCCTCACAGACGGAGCGGGACCTCACAGACGGAACAGCCCCGGCACCGGGAACACCCCCGGTCGCGCCGGGGCTTCCGTGTTTTCCGGGCCGGCCGCGGCGTGGGGCTGGGTCAAAGAAAGCCTTTGAGATTCTCAAAGGAGAAGTGTTAGCGTGTTCAACATGTCGACCACAGTTGCGCACCCGATGACCGCGAGCGTTCCGCTCGTGGCGCGCCTGCACGTCGACCTCTGCCGCCGCGTGTCCGCGGCCTGTTGCTGTAGCCGCTGAGTCCGCTGATCGCGCTTCGCCGTTGAGCTGAATCGATACAGCAGCGGTCCCGGCCGGCCCGGCCCTTTTCCGGCTGCTGCCGCACCGCACCCCCTTGCAGAAACCTTCCGCCGTACGTTGTGCGTCACCCCCGGAGAGTGTCCGTGTCCGCGTCCCCCCAGGCCCAGGCTCCCGCCAAGGCCTCGTTCAAGCTGCCCTTCAGCTTCCCGTTCTGGGCCCAGATCGTCACCGGTCTCGTGCTCGGCGTCCTGTTCGGCTGGCTCGCCCGCAGCCAGGACATCAGCTGGCTGAAGACCACCCTGGAGCAGGTCGGCGACATCTTCGTCCAGCTCCTGAAGCTGGCCGTCGCCCCGCTCGTCTTCTTCGCGATCCTGGTGTCCATCACCAACCTGCGGAAGGTGAACAACGCCGCACGGCTCGCCTCCCGCACGCTGCTCTGGTTCATGATCACTTCGCTGATCGCGGTCGGCATCGGCCTCGCGATCGGCCTGCTGACCGACCCGGGCGCCGGCACCGGCCTCACCCCGGCCGACGGCAAGGAGCCCAAGCGCCAGGGCTCGTGGATCGACTTCCTGACCGGCATCGTGCCGAAGGACGTCATCACGCCGTTCACCGAGCTGAACGTGCTCCAGATCGTCTTCATGGCCGCCGTCGCCGGTATCGCCGCCCTCCAGCTCGGCAGCAAGGCGCAGCCCGTCCTCCAGCTCGCCGAGTCGGTCCTGGAACTCCTCCAGAAGGCCCTGTGGTGGGTCATCCGCCTCGCCCCGATCGGCACCGTCGGTCTCATCGGCACCGCGATAGCCAGCTACGGCTGGGAGCTGATCGGCAAGTACGCGACCTTCACCGCCGACGTGTACATCGGCTCGGCCCTCGTGATGTTCGGCGTCTACCCGCTGCTGCTGGCCACCGTCGCCAAGGTCAACCCGGTCCAGTTCTTCAAGGGCGCCTGGCCCGCGATCCAGCTGGCCTTCGTCTCCCGCTCGTCGGTCGGCACGATGCCGGTCACGCAGAAGGTCACCGAACGCCTCGGCGTCCCGAAGGAGTACGCCTCCTTCGCGGTCCCCTTCGGCGCCACGACCAAGATGGACGGCTGCGCCGCGATCTACCCGGCGCTCGCCGCGATCTTCATCGCGAACATCTTCGACGTGCAGCTGGGCATCAAGGAGTACCTGCTCATCGCGTTCGTCTCGGTCGTCGGCTCGGCGGCCACGGCCGGCCTGACCGGCGCGACCGTGATGCTGACCCTGACCCTCTCCACGCTGGGCCTGCCGCTGGCCGGCGTCGGCCTGCTGATGGCGATCGACCCGATCCTGGACATGATCCGCACGGCCACGAACGTGGCCGGGCAGGCCGTCGTCCCGGTCATCGTCGCGGCCCGCGAGGGAATCCTGGACAAGGAGGCCTACGCCTCCGCCTCGTCCTCCCCGCTGGACGACATCACGTCCGCCCCGTCCGCCCCGGCCACGACCCCGGTCGCCGTGCCCGCCTGACGCCCTTCCGGCACCCCGCTCACAGCAGCCCCCGCCCCGTCCGGCGGGGGCTGTGGTGTGCGGTGCCTCTGGGAGCGGGCCGTGGCGAGCTGGCGCAGGCGGCAGGCGTACCAGGTGGCCGAGGCGCAGACCGGGAGGTAGATGACGATGACCTGGTGGCGAAGTTGCCGTAGTGGAAGATCCACTGGCTGGCCGCTGGGTCGGTGCCGAAGAGCGGGTTCTCCCAGATGTACGGCCGGACGACGGTGCGACGCGGCGCTGCTGCCGGCGGAGGAGAACCGCGCCCCGGACCCCCTGGCGGGCGGACGGGGGCTTCCTGCGCCAGGCCCCGCACAGGGCCGCAGCGGGGCCGGGGCGGCGGCTGCGGGGAGTTCAGGACCAAGGGGCATACGCCCAGCGTCGAACCTCGACCGTGGTGGAGGTCAAGACGCTTCGATCGGGCGCTTGAGGTAGGCCACCAGCTGGTCCGGGTCGTTCGCACTGGGCACGACGGCGACGAGTTCCCAACCGTCAGAGCCCCACGTGTCCAGAGTCTGCTTGGTCGCGTGCGTGACCAGCGGCACGGTCGCGTATTCCCACTGGGTCACGCCGGGCAGGCTCGCGGCCCGTGGCGCGGCCATCGCCGCGAGCGGGGCGCTTGAGGCGGCGGCTTGGGGCGCCGCGCCCAGCGTGAACGCCAAGGCTGCTGACGCAACGGCCGGGCTCACCAGCAGGGCGAGGAATCGCTTCGTCTGCATGAGGTCCCCCTTCCAGGGAATGGGGCATTTCGACCGTAGCGAGCTGCCTGTGGTGTGTCCACTTGGGGCTCAGACCGTCTGGCCCCGGAAGAAGGCGACGGTCGCCAGCGTGAAACGGTGCGGCGTACCACCAGCGCCCCAGGGTGCGGTGGAACACGGGCAGGGTGGTGGGCCGCAGCCCGACGAAGCACAGGCCGACCGAGAGCGAGGCCATGAACCGGGCGTCGTCCCGCACCTGGTCGTAGGGGGACGGGGACTCGGGCCGCATCGCCAGGGCGAGGAAGCAGAGGTACGCCGCCGGTACGTAGACCAGGACGAGCGGCACACCGAGCACCCAGCGCAGGCATCCCTGGTCCTCGGGCAGGTCGATGTTCTCGCGCTGGTACGTCATCGCATCGTCCTCAGGAGGCGGAGGCGTCCGATACGAAGTCGGTCCAGGCGCGGGGGGTGAAGGTGAGGTGTGGGAGCGCGGTGTCCTTGGAGTCGCGGACGTGGGTGGTGGCGGGGGTGTTGGCCACCTCGACGCAGTCGTTGATGTCGCCGCTGTCGCTGTAGCTGCTCTTGAACCACTCCAGCTCGGACTTGCGAATCATGTCTCTCCCAGCACTTGCTCGATGAATGCAATCGACTCCCGTGGGGTGAGAGCCTGGGACCGGATCATGGCATGGCACTGCTCAAGGACCCGGAGCTGCCTCGGATCTGAGACGGGGCGGCCGTTGTACGCCCCTTCGGAGCGCCCCACGGCTGATCCGTCAGGGAACTTCAACACCTGGATCAACCCTCCCATTCCGGCGTGCTCCTCGCGATCGGTCGGCATGACCTGGATCGTGACGTGCCGCAACTCGGCCACCTCCAGAAGGCGTTCGAGCTGCCTGCGCATCACGATTGTCCCCCCGAGTCGGCGCCGGAGGGTCACCTCTTCCTGGACGAAGCTGAGAGTAGGTGCCGGAGACCGTTTGAAGATCGACCGTCGGGCCATGCGGGCAGCCACCCCTCGCTCCACCTCTTCCTTTGTTTGAGGTGGCTGCCACATCTCGAACAGGACGCGTGCGTAGTCCTCCGTCTGCAACAAGCCGTGGATGTTGTGATTGCCGTAGGCCGACAGCTCGACGGCCTTGCTCTCCAACTTCGCCAGGTTCCGGACCTGCTTCGGGTAGCGGACCTGTTCCATGTCCGCCTTCATCGCCGCGATGCGGCCCCGCGCCCCCAGGACCTCGTCCGCCCTGTCCAGGTACTCCGGGCGCGGGATGCGCTTGCCCGCCTCGACCTTGCGGACCAGGTCTTCGCCGTAGCCGATACCCAGGCCGAAGTCGGCGGCCCGCATCCCGGCTTCCTCCCGCCAGGCCTTCAGCTGGCGGCCCAGCGCGGCCAGGACCGCGATTCCCTGTTCGTCCTCCGGGTCGATCTCCCAGCCGGCGTCTTCCGTACCGTCACTGTCCACGCTCATGCGCGCCCACCTCCGACGTGCCGAATTTCCCTCAACACCCCTTGCCCGTGCGGCCTCCAGGACAGGCGCGACAGCACAGGACAAGCGCGGGACAAACGCCGGACGCACGGGCGTCGGCGCTTCTCAACGGTACGCACGGCGCGCCACGCTGAGTGACGTGACCACTCAAATCTCCTGCCCCGGCGACCACTTCGGCGTCCTGCTTCCCGCCACGCCTCGCGGGGCCCGCCAGGCCCGGCAGCTTGCCGTCGCGCAGCTCGTTTCCTGGGGGCTGCCCACCGAGGGGCCCGCGCTGATCGTGGCCGAGCTGGCCGCCAACGCGGTGACCCACGGGAGGGTGCCCGGGCGGGGCTTCCGGCTCGTGCTGACGCTGGCTCCCGGCCGGCTCCGGGTCGCCGTTGTCGATACGCGGGCGGACCGGGTCCCGACTTTCCGCGACGCGGGAGGGGACGCGGAGGCCGGGCGGGGACTGGTGCTGGTGGACGCGCTCGCCGACCGGTGGGGCGTGGAGTTGGGGCCGCCGCCGTGCAAAGAAGTGTGGGCGGAGTGGGACCTGCCAGGGAGGGTGGCCGGAACCGTGACGCGGAGGAACGGGACCCGGCGCGCTTAGACCGACCGGAAAATGGATCATTTGAGGCGCCGGGTGGTGGGGCGGCCGTCCCAGCGGTAGTGGCTCGTTGCTCGGCGGATGAGCATGCGGAGCGTGACGAGAGCGGCGGCGAGGTAGAGGTAGAAGTCCACGACCTCGCCGTTCCTCTCGGTGCAGCGCCGGAGCTTGCCGTAGTTGTTCATCCACGAGTGCGTGCGCTCGACCACCCAGCGCTTGCCTGCCTGGAGCGGGGCCGGCACTCCCTTGCGGGCGATCTCGGCCGTGAACCCAAACTCTGCTATCAACGCCCGGGACTTGATGCTGTCGTAGCCGCGGTCGAGGTTGACGTTGACGGCGTCCGGCAGCGGGCCGACCTGCTCCTTGGCAGCTTCCAGGGTGGGTCCGAGCAGGGGTGAGTCGTGCCGGTTGGCTCTGTCGGAGACGATCCCGAGCGGGACACCGCAGGCGTCGGAGGCGACCGAGCGTTTCAGTCCCTGCTTGCCCCGGTCGACCGGGGAACGCCCCGACTTGTTGCCGCCGGACGGGGCCTTGGTGATGCAGTCGTCCACCGAGATCTCGCCCAGTCCGAGGCCGATCATCAGGTCGTACGCCTCAAGTGCCAAGGCGTGCACCTTCTCGGATATCCCTAACCCGGCCCACTCCTTGACGCGGCGTCGAATCGTCCGGTCGGAGCATCCGACTGTGGAAATGCGTTCGTAGCCGGAGCCGTGGACCAGTGCGAGCACGATGTGCTCGAAGACCGTCCGGTCGGCGATCCGGCGGCGGTGACAGCTCAGCGGGTGGTCCGCGACGAACTCTCCCCGGGCGGGCAGGAGTGCGGCGAACTGGTCCCAGAGGGGTTCGAGCAGGCAAGATGGCACTGCGGGCACGGCTGTCCTTCGTGGTCACTGAGTGGGCGGTCATCGCGTCCCGCTTCCTGGTAGGTCCTACGCCGCGCACGGTGCGACGTCACCCGCGATGACATGACGCCGCCTCAATCGCACAGGGCTGCCGTCTGCGCCTTCATCAGTCCCTTGCTTCGCGGGACGGGCGGCTCATCCTTCAGGTCCGCGCCGAGGTCGTAGACATTGACGGCGAGGACCAGCTGTCGCTCACCGTCGGCGGTGGTGAGGGACACACTGGTGAAGCCGGGTCCGCCGCCGTCGGTCGTCCAGGCACTGATCGGCTTGGTGTCCGGCTCCGAGCCGCATGGCACGTCCATGCGCTGCACGCCGAGTCCGTACGCCGGCGCCTTGGGGAACCGCACCGTGGTCAGGAGTTCGCGCTGCTGGGCGGGGCGCAGCAGCTTGCCGGTGAACAGGGCCCGGTGGAAACGGGCCAGGTCGTCGACCGTGGAGATCATGGCGCCGGCGGTCCAGTCGTACGACGGGCTGAATCGGGTCACATCGCGTCCCGTGAGGTCGTAACCGTGCAGATGAGGGCCGTGAATGGCCGGGTCGGTCAGCGGGAAGGAGGTGTCCTTCAGGCCGAGCGGGGCGAGAATTCGCCGATGAATTTCGGAGGGCGCGCTGTGACGTGTGACTGCCTCGATCACCAGACCGGCGAGTAGGTAGTTGGTATTGGAGTACGCCCAGCCGCCGCCGGGCTCGAAGAGCGGCTTGTGCCGGACGGCGCGGGCGATCACCTCCCGCGGGGTGTAGACGTAACCCCATTCGTGGCGCTCCAGGTAGGGGGCGAAGAACTCCGGCTCGGTGGTGGGGTCGTAGATGCCCGAGGTGTGGTTGAGCAGTTGCCGGATGGTGATGGCCCTGCCCGCGTTGCCGTTTCCCTGGACCACGCCGGGCAGCCATTTCTCCACGCTGTCGTCGAGCGAGAGCCGTCCTTCGCCCTCCAGCTGCAGAAGCACCGTCGACACAAATGACTTGGTGTTACTGGCAATCCGGAACCGCTGGTCCGGCCGGGCTCGCTCGCCGCTCGCCGTGTCCGCGAGCCCGGCTGCCATCCGTGACTCCCGCTCTCCGTGCCTGGCATAAGCCACGACACCCGGGAATCCGTCCGCGACCGTCTGCTCGATGGCCTCCTTGAGGCCGGCGGGCGGCGAGGCCGACGCCCGCTCCGCCGCGGCCGCCGGGAAGATCCCTGATACCGCCACCACGCAAATCCCCGCCCACAGTGCTGCGGCCCCCGCACGTGCCTTCACCGATTACTCCTGTTTTCTGTTGCCTGTGCCGTTCCTGCCCAGCGTGCCGGGCCGCCGCACCAGTCGCCCATCCTGCTGACGCCCGGATTGATACGGGGGCTGTCCCCATCCCTCACCGTCCTGTCCCTCGCTAAGTCTGTGCATGGCGAGGTCCTGACCAACGTTGCCGAGACTCGGGCGGGGGTAATCAGACCGCGTCATCCCGACGAACTGCAGGAAGAGGTCCGGATCGCGACCGCCCTGCGGGAGCTGGAGGCGTACGGGTACCTGGAGCGGACCCGCGTGCGGACGGACGAGGGGCGGCTCGTCACGCGGACCGTGTCCTACAACCGGCCGCGCGGGACCACTCCCTTGCCGCCCCCGCCCTCGCTGCCACCCCCGCCGCCGGAGGACCGGGCGCCGGAGCCCGAGCCCCAGCCCGAGCCGGTCGTGGTGCCGGAGCCCGTGGTGCCGGTGGCCCCGCCTCCGCCCGCGCCCGCGCCGACGCCTCAGCCCGCGCCGACGCCCCCGCCCGCGCCCACCGCACCCGCGTTGCAGGAGGCCGTCGATCTGCTCGCGCGGCTGCGGGTCGACGACGCCCGGCTGCTGCTCCGGAGCGCGACGTGCGGCAGCTCGCGCCCGGTGTGACGGCCTGGCTCCAGCGAGGGGCCGAGCCCGAGGCCGTACGCCAGGTCCTGGCCAACGACCTGCCCGCCGATCTGCGTCATCCGGCGGCCCTGCTCGCCCATCGCCTCGATGCCTTGATGCCGCCGCGCCTCCCGGCGTCTCCGGCGGCCCGGCAGGTCCGCCGCCCGGATCCGCTCCAGAACCGCGACGGCTGCGAGCGCGCCTTCCGGGCCCCCGCCCCGGGCCGCTGCCGCGACTGCCCGGAGCCCGACCCGAAGGCGGCTGCCGCGTAGGGCGCGTAATCCGTTGCCCCGTGACAGGCGTGCGGTGATCATGGAATCGGCCGCCGGCCGCTGCCCATCGATCAACGGAAAGGTCGTCCGTGCGCAAGCTCGTGTACTACATCGCCTCCACCCTCGACGGTTTCATAGCGGGACCGGACGGTAGCGATCCCACTGGACCGGACGGCTTCTGGCCGATCCCCGAGGACTACATCCAGCACCTGGTCAGCGAGTACCCGGAAACCCTGCCCGCCATGGCCCGTGCCGCGCTGTCCGTCACGGCCGAGGGCACGCATTTCGACACCGTCGTCGAAGGCCGGCGGAGCTACGAGATCGGCCTCCAGGCCGGCGTCGCCAATGCCTACCCGCACCTGCGGCACCTGGTGTTCTCCCGGACGCTGAGCGAGAGCCCGGACCCGGCCGTGGAACTGGTCGCCGGTGATCCGGTGGCGAAGGTGCGGGAGTTGAAGCAGGAGGACGGCAAGGACATCTGGCTGATCGGCGGCGGCGAACTGGCCGGTGCGCTGTACTCCGAGATCGACGGGCTGATCATCAAGCTGGGCCCGACGACCATCGGAACCGGGATACCGCTCTTCTCCCACAAGGCGGCCTTCGACCCGTGCGGCTGGGAACTCACGGATCACACGGTCCTGAAGTCCGGGGCGGCCTTCCTCACCTACGCCCGCAGTACCCCCACCGCGTAACGGCCGGCGCTCCTGAGCGGTACCCGCCTCCCCCGTGCGGGGGAGGGTGGTCGGGAGCGCGGGAGGATGTGGGCCGAAGGGGCTGCGGCCAGCATGTTCGTCATGCCGAACCTCCTGCGTGTCAAGGCCCTGCCGGGCGTTCCCCGTTGGGCCGCCGTCGCCGCCCACGCCATTCCGTTGATCGCCATCCCGTCGGGGCTGTGGCGGGTCGCCCTGGTCGTCGGGCTGCCGGTCGCCGCCGAGCCCGTCACGACCGTGCCCGGGGCGGCGTACGTGCTCCTCCTCAGCGTGCTGTCCGAGTGCCTGGCCCTGCTCACGCTGGGACTGGTCCGCGGCTGGGGAGAGACCGTGCCGCACTGGATCCCGTACCTCGGCGGGCGGCGGGTGCCGCCGCTCGCGGCGGTGGTTCCGGCACTGCTGGGGGCGGCCGCGGGGGTGGCCCTGGTCGCCTGGTTCACGTACGCCAACGTCGTCGGGATCGGCGAGGGGACCATCGGCAGCCCGGCGCAGGACATCTTCCTGCTGGTCTGCTACGTCCCCCTGATCGCCTGGCCCCCGCTGCTGGCCGCGGTCGCCCTCGCGTACCACCGGCGCCGGGGGGCCGGGGTGGGCGCCATCATGGCGTGAGAGGGCAACGGGCCGACGCCCGCGCGGAGTTGCGGCGCTGCGCCGCCTGCCGGCGTTCCGCGAAGCGCGATGACGTGCGCGGGGGGCGAGCGGAAAGGCGTGTCCAAGGGGTGGTCGGGCGGGATTGCCCGTGCGTAGATTACCGGCGGTAACTCCCGACCGACCGAGGAGAGCGCGCCGTGGATGCCGAGCTGAAGCAGGTCGAGCCCGTCGAGCCCGTCAGGACAGTCGTCGACGGGGTGGTGCGGGAGGTGGCCGTGGCCGCGCTCGCGCGGGTGCCGTGGCAGGGGTCGCTCGGGGACATCCCCTTCGACAACGCCGCCCAGGCCCCCGACGAGGTGGTGCTCGCCCGCAAGGAGCGGGACGGCGGCTGGCGGGACGTCACAGCCGCCGAGTTCGCCGCCGAGGTGCTCGCCGTCGCCAAGGGGCTGATCGCCGAGGGGCTCAGGGAGGGCGACCGGCTCGCCATCATGGCGCGGACCACGTACGAGTGGACCCTGCTCGACTTCGCCGGGTGGGCCGCCGGTCTGGTGACCGTCCCCATCTACCCGACCTCCTCGGCGCTCCAGGCCCGGTGGATCATCCAGGACTCCGGGGCCGTGGCCTGCGCCGTCGAGGACACCGCGCAGGCCCGGATCATCAGCGCCGAGCGCGGCAACCTGCCCTGGCTGGCGCACCTGTGGGAGTTCGACACCGGCGCCGTGGCCCGGCTGGTCAAGGCCGGGGAGCACGTGCCCGACGCGGTCGTCCACGCGCGCAGGGCCGCCCGTACGCCCGACGCGATCGCCACGCTCGTCTACACCTCCGGCACCACCGGGCAGCCCAAGGGGTGCGTGCTGACGCACGGCAACTTCTTCGCCGAGGTGGACAACTCCATCGAGCTGCTGCACCCGGTGTTCAAGTCGGTCAGCAAGGATCCGGCGTCCACGCTGCTCTTCCTGCCGCTCAGCCACATCTTCGGACGGATGGTGGCCGTCGGATGCCTGCGGGCGCGGGTCAAGCTGGGTCACGCGCCGAGCATCCGTACCGAGGACCTGCTGGCGGACCTGGCCGGCTTCCGTCCGACCTTCCTGCTCGCCATCCCGTACGTCCTGGAGAAGGTCTACAACACCGCCCGAGCCACCGCCGAACGCATGGGCCGCGCCTCCTCCTTCGACCGGGCCGCGCGGATCGCGCAGCGGTACGGGGAACTGGTCGAGGGCAAGACCCCCGGGCTCGGGCTGCGCGCCGCCCGCGCCCTGTACGACCCGCTCGTCTACCGGCGGATCCGGGCCGCGCTCGGCGGGCGCGTACGGTACGTCCTCAGCGGCGGCTCCCCGCTCGGGCGCCGGCTCGCGGCCTTCTACACGGGCACGGGGATCGAGGTCTTCGAGGGCTACGGGCTGACCGAGACGACGGCGGCCGCGACCGTCACCCCACCGCACAGGCCCCGGCTCGGCACGGTCGGCTGGCCGCTGCCGGGGACGGCGGTACGGATCGCCGACGACGGGGAGGTGCTGCTGCGCGGGCCGCACGTCTTCGCGGGCTATTGGAACGTGGCCGCCCAGCAGCCCGGGAGCTGGCTGGCCACCGGCGATATCGGCGAGCTGGACGCGGACGGGTACCTCACCATCACCGGCCGCAAGAAGGACCTGATCATCACCTCCGGCGGCAAGAACGTCGCCCCCGCGCCCCTGGAGGACTGGCTGCGCGCCCATCCGCTCGTCGGCCAGTGCATGGTGATCGGGGACAACCGGCCCTATGTCGCCGCGCTCGTCACGCTGGAGCCGGAGGGGCTGGCGCACTGGCGGCAGATGCACAAGAAGCAGGACGTGCCGATGCGTGAGCTGGTGACGGACGAGAAGCTGCTGGCCGATCTCCAGCGGGCGGTGGACGAGGCGAACGAGCTGGTGTCGCGGGCCGAGTCGATCCGGCGCTTCGTCGTCCTGCCGGGGGAGTTCACGGAGGCGGGCGGGCACCTGACTCCGTCGCTGAAGCTCAAGCGCGGCGCCATCGCCCGCGACCACGAACGGGAGATCCAACAGTTGTACCGGGCGCCGCGCCGCGACCGATGAGTCCCGGGTCAGGGCCGAGGGCGGCTGGGGTCGGGTGCGGGCTGGAGGGCGCCCAGGACCCACGGCATGTGCTTCCTGTGGGTGACGACGAGCACCGGCACGCCGTTGTCCTCGCACTCCAGGACCACGGTGCGGCCGCCGTAGTCGGGGTAGTCGGGATCCGTCAGGTAGGGCGGGCGGACCCGGACCGGGGTCAGGCTGTGCGGCACCTCCCGGCGGAAGGCGGCGCCGGTGGGGTCAGGGGTCGACGCCAGACGGGCGGGGCCGGCCACCAGGTATCCACCAGTGCCTTCGTACCTGACCTCGCCGACGATCACACCGAGGAAGCACTGCTCGGTCACAGGCACGGACGGCGTCATGGCGACGGTGTCGTCGCCGTCGCTCTGGCGCCGCCCAAGGAACAGGACGGCCACCGAGCAGGCGGCCAGGACCATCACTGCGGACACTCCGGCGAGCCGGAGTGCCGCCCCGGCGTTGTCGGTGGGCCAGGGTGCGGCCGCTCCGACGAAGGTGAGGCAGACCGCACCCACGAACGGGACAGTGACCCGCGGAGGGTACGCCCTGCCCGGGGCCCGGGAGGGGGCCGACCAGTACCAGGCCCACAGCCAGCCCGTCCCGTAGAAGCCCAGGGCGAGGCCGAAGGCGCAGAAGAGCCTGTAGTCGCCACGCGGGTCCGCGTTCGTGTACCGGCGCGCGGACTCGAAGTCGACGTACCGGATCTGACCCTGCCAGTAGGTGACCTCGACGCGCGCTGCCTCCCGGGCGACCGGGGGATCCTGCGGGCGGCCCTCGAGGCGGGTGCGGGTGGACGTTCCGTCCGCCTCGGTGACGTACAGCCAGTAGGAGGCCGTTTTGCGCCCCTTGACGCTTTCGGTCCGGTCGATCCGCGCCACAGTGGTCCGCAGGCAGTCGTCGTCACGGCCGCCCGGGACGGCACCGCCGCCCGAGGCACAGTCGACCGCAGCCCTGAAGCGGTGTTCCTCGTCCAGTGCGCCGGGCATGGCGACGAGCAGCAGCCACGCCGCCACCAGCGCGCACAGGGGGCCCATCACCGCCGCGAGGCGTCTGCCCGCACGGACCCTCGTGCGGGGTGGATCAGTCTTGGGTGGAGTCACCCGCGCATTCTGTGCCGGCGCTGACCGGCAGGAACAGGCGTGCCACCCGCACCTTTCGCGTGCCGTTCGCTGCCGGGAACCGGCACCGCCGGGCGGCGGGGAGGGCGGAGGCTCCCCGTCCCCGCCGCCCGCCGGTCACAGCACTAGCAGTTGGTGCGGGTCGGGCGGTCGGCGAAGCGGTCGGCCAGCCAGTTGCCGACCTCCAGGGAGTGCGTGATCACGCCGCTGACGTGCTCACCGAGCCAGATCGTGTCGAACTCTACGTTCGCGCCCCGCGCGCACCAGTCGGAGCGCAGCTGGCGCCCCACCCCGTACGGGATCAGCTCGTCCGCGAGCGCGTGGTACTGGTACACGGGTGCGGCCGGGGCGGTCCCGCCGAGCCTGCTCTGGTTCAGCCGGGCCTGCCAGTCGGGCTGGGCCAGCGGGTCCTTCGTCGTCAGGTCGGAGATCCGCTTGAAGGATCCGGCGATCGCGTCGACGGCGACGCAGTGTTCCTTCATCCCGGTGACCAGCGCCTTGCCCGCCGGGTTGAGGTAGGAGTCGAGCTTCAGCTCGGGGAAGGCCGCGTCCTGCCCGGCGGCGGCCATGAAGATGAGGCCGGAGCCGTAGGAGCCGTTGTTGAACGCGGCCACCTTCATCAGGTCGGCCGGGACACCGCCCGTCGCCGTGCCCTTGACCCGCAGCTCGGGCGCGTACGAGCCCTGCAGTTCGGCGGCCCAGCTGCTGGCCTGGCCGCCCTGGGAGTAGCCCATGATGCCGACGGGCGTGTCCGCCGTGAGCCCGGCCTCGGGGAGGCGGGTGGCGGCGCGGGCGGCGTCGAGGAGGGCGTGGCCGGCGGAGGGGCCGACGGTGTAGGTGTGGACGCCCGGGGTGCCGAGGCCCTCGTAGTCGGTGACGACCACGGCCCAGCCGCGCAGGGTGAGCTGCTGGATGAGGTTGGCCTCCATGGACGTGCCGTGGGGCAGGTTGGCGCTCGGCGCGCAGGAGTCGCCCATGCCGACCGTGCCGACGGCGTAGGCGATGAGGGGGCGGGGGCCGGTGCGGCCGTCCTGCGGGACGATGACGGTGCCGGAGACGACGTTCGGGGCGCCGTCTGCGGTGGTCGAGCGGTAGTGGACCTTCCAGGCCTTGGTGTGGGTGGGCTGGCCGGGCAGCGGATGGAAGGCGGAGGGGGCGCTGCTGACGATGTCGCCGGGGCGGGCGGCCCCGGTGGCGGCCCCGGTGGCGGTCGCGGAGGCGGTGGGGATCGCGGCCGAGACGGCGACGGCGGCCACGGCGGCCAGGGCGGGCTTGAGGAAACGCATGGGGGGTCTCCCAACGTCCGTGCGGGGTAGGTGAGGTGAAGGTAGTGACCGACCGGTCAGGATGTCGCTGACTGCACAGCTCACCTTTCCTGGCCGTGGGTCCCCTCAGCTCCCTGACGCGCGGTACGCGCCCGGCGTCGTGCCCGTCCAGCGGCGGAAGGCGCGGTGGAAGGCGGTGTCCTCCGAGAAGCCGAGGCGGGCGGCGAGTTCGGCGATCGGCTCGCCGCTCTCCGCCAGCCCCGCGATCGCCGCGTCCCGCCGTACGTGGTCCTTGAGCTGCTGGAACGAGGTCCCCTCCTGCTGGAGCCGGCGCCGCAGGGTCGCCGGGGAGACCGCG
The DNA here is from genome assembly GCF_053591315.1 of Streptomyces sp. NPDC003042. Classification (NCBI taxonomy): domain Bacteria; kingdom Bacillati; phylum Actinomycetota; class Actinomycetes; order Kitasatosporales; family Streptomycetaceae; genus Streptomyces; species Streptomyces sp. NPDC003042. The sequence continues at coordinate 13,080 of NZ_JBSFTP010000046.1, read as the reverse complement.
AGCCGCGCCGCCACCTCCCCGAGCTCGGGCAGCCGCGGCGTGTCGCGCAGCCGCTGCGTCAGGGTCCGGCGTACCTGCTCCGCGACCGTGGTCCCGTACTCGGGGCGGGACAGCAGGTCGAAGGGGGCCCGGCGGAGCATCGCGTCGAGCGCGGCCTCGTCCCGTACCAGGGGCGCGGTCAGCCAGTGCGGGTCGAAGGCGGCCGCCGTGCGCTCGGCGCCGAAACGGACCGGGCAGTCGAAGAGGACCTCGTACTCGGCCTCGTGCGGCGGCGGGGCGTAGGAGAGGGCGGCGTACGACAGCGGGATGCGGCGGCCGATCAGCCAGCTGCTGAGCCGGTGCCAGATGGCGAGCACGCACTCGGTGAGGAAGCGCTCCTCGTCGCGCTCGAAGTCGTTGCGTACGGTGAACCGCGCCTCGGAGGAACCGACTTCGAGCGCCAGCTCCGGCCCGCCCGGGAACAGCCCGTAGAACGCGGCCGCCCGCTCCATGGCCGCGCCGAGGTCGCGGCAGCCCAGCGAGGCGTGGCACATCATCGCGAAGGTACCCGGGCGGCTCGGGACGGCCGACAGCCCGAGGAACTCGTCCTGCGTGGTGCGGTACAGCGCCCGGAAGAGGCGGGCGAACTGCGCGGGTGTGATCCGTGCCCGGTCGTCGCCCAGCAGCAGCGGCGGAATCTGCGCCTCCTGGAGCAGCGGCACCAGGTCGAAGCCGCCGCGCCGCGCCCCCGCGAGCACGGCACGGACATGGTGCACGGTGATCGTCCGCCTCCCCATGGCCCCGACGGTAGCCGCATTGAGCGCTGGGGTCAGCGGGGGTGACGCTTCCGGTCATGCCGGATCGGGGGCGGCGCTGCCTAGCGTCGGGGGTCACAGGAAGGCCAGCTATCCCGGGAGGGCATGCCATGGACGGTCGGCCGAGCACGCTGGCGGAGTTCACCCGGTGGACCGAGGAGAGGTACGGGCCGCAGACCGCGCTCCGGTTCCGGGCGCGGGACGGCGGATGGCAGACCCGTACGTACGCGGAACTCGGCGCGGAGGTACGGACCGTCGGGCGCGCGCTCCTCGGCCTCGGGGTCGCCGCCGGTGAACGGGTGGCGGTGCTGGCGGAGACCCGGCCGCACTGGACGTACACCCACTTCGGGGTGCTGGCGGCGGGCGCGGTCCTCGTGCCGGTGTACCCGACGGCGGGGGAGGAGGAGCTGGCCTGGGTCCTGTCGGACTCGGCGGCGGTGGTGGCCGTCTGCGACGACGCGGCGCAGGCGGCCCGGGTGGAGGCGCTGGCTCCCAAGCTGCCCGCGCTGCGGGCGGTCGTACGGATGGACGCGCTGGCGCAGCTGCCGCTCGCCCCGGAGACGCACCTGAGCGCGCGGGCCGCCTCGGTGGCCCCGGAGGCGGACGCCTCGATCGTCTACACCTCGGGCACGACGGGCCTGCCCAAGGGCTGCCGGCTCACCCACGGGAACCTGGGGGCGATCCAGGACGCGACGCTCCCGCTGATCGCGGGCGGGCCGGGCGACTCGACGTACCTGTACCTGCCGCTGGCCCACCTGCTGGCGCAGCTCATCCAGTTCACGACGCTGCTGGAGGGCGGCGAGCTGTGTTACTTCGGGGGGAGGGTGGAGGACGTCGTCGCGGAGCTGGCGCAGGCGCGGCCCACGCATCTGCCGTCGGTGCCCCGGCTGTTCGAGAAGGTCCACGCGGTGGTGCTGGCACTGGCCGAGGGGCAGGAGGGCGGCCGGGAACGGTTCGCGGAGGCCGTCCGGCTCGGGGTGCTGGAGGCGGAGGGCAGGCTGCCGCAGGAGCTGCGGCCGGCGTACGAGGCGGCGGAGGAGTCCCTGTACTCCCTGGTCCGGGGCGCTTTCGGGGGACGCCTGAAGTGGGCGCTGACCGGCGGCGCCCCGATCGCCCCGGCCACGCTGGACTTCCTGCGCGCCTGCGGGATACGGGTGTTCGAGGGCTACGGCATGACCGAGTCCGGGGGCGTCATCTCCCTCAACCACCCGGGCGCGGTCCGCTACGGGACGGTGGGCCGCCCCATCGACGGCTGCGAGGTCCGGATCGCCGAGGACGGCGAGGTGCTGGCCCGGGGGCCGATGGTCTTCCCGGGCTACCACGCGAACGCCGCCGCGACGGCCGAGACGGTCGACGCGGACGGCTGGCTGCACACCGGCGACCTCGGGGAGCTCGACGGCGACGGCTTCCTGTCGATCACCGGCCGGAAGAAGGAGCTGATCATCACCTCGGCGGGCAAGAACATCACCCCGACCGAGGTGGAGTTCGCCGTCCAGGCCGCCTCCCGGCACATCTCCCGCGCGGTGCTGATCGGCGACCGGCGGCCCCACCCGGTGGCCCTGATCACCCTTGACGCTGAGGAACTCACCGCCTGGGCGGCCCGGGAAGGGCTCGACCTCGGCCCGTCCCCGGCCGCCCACCCCGCCGTACGCGCCCTCGTCGCGGAAGCCGTCGCGGCGGGCAACGCCACGGTCTCCCGCCCGGCCCGGATCCGCGCCTTCCACGTCCTGGACGAGGACTTCTCCGTGGCGGCGGGGACGCTGACCCCGACGCTGAAGCTGCGCAGGAGGGCGGTGGCGGAGCGGTACGCGGCCGAGATCGAGGCGCTGTACGGGGGTTAGGCCGGGGGGCAGGCCGGGGTCAGGCCGCCTGTAGGGCGCGGCCCAGGCGGGTCAGTCCCTCCGCGATCTCCGGCGGGGTGTGGGTGGTGAAGGACAGGCGCAGGGTGCGCGGGTCCGGGGTGCCCGTGTAGAAGGGCGCGCCCGGCACGTAGGCCACGTCGTGCGCGACGGCGCTCTTCAGCAGGGCCGTCGCGTCGTGGCCCTCGGGAAGCTGGGCCCAGACGAACATGCCGCCCTCGGGACGGTTCCACTCCGAGCCCGCCGGGAGGGCCCCGGCGAGGCCCGACAACAGGGCGTCGCGGCGGGCCCGGTAGGCGGCCCGGACCGTGGCGACGTGGGCGTCCAGGTCCACCGCCGCGAGGTAGTGGGCGGCCGCCAACTGGTCCACCGTCGAGGTGTGCAGGTCGGCCGCCTGTTTGGCGACCACCGCCGCGCGGCGCAGGGCCGCCGGGGCGCGAAGCCAGCCGAGGCGCAGGCCGGGGGCCATCACCTTGGAGAAGCTGCCGAGCAGGGCGGTACGGTCCTCCGCGCCCGGGTGGGCCGCCAGCCAGGGAACCTCGGCGCCCTCGTAGCGCAGGTCCCCGTACGGGTCGTCCTCGATCAGCCACAGTCCCCGCAGGGCGGCGATCCGAGCCACCTCGGCCCGGCGGGCACCCGGCAGGGTCCGGCCGGTCGGATTCTGGAAGGTGGGCACCGTGTAGAGCAGCTTTGGCCGTTCGCGGGCTGTGATCTCCTCCAGGGCGTCCGGCAGGATCCCCTCCGCGTCGCAGGGGACGGGCACGACCCGCGCTCCCGCCAGGGCGAAGCACTGCAGGGCGGCCAGGTAGGTCGGGTTTTCGACGAGCACGGTGTCGCCCGGCTCGACGAGGGTGGCGGTCAGGAGCGCGAGCGCCTGCTGGGACCCCGTGGTGACCACCACCTCGTCCGCCGTGGTGGCGAGCCCGCGCACGCGGGCCCGCGCCGCCACCGCTTCGCGTAGTTCCGGGGCGCCCTCGGTGGTGGAGTACTGGAGCGCGCGGGCAGCGCCGGCTCCGGTGAGCACGGCGTCGTACGCGGCGCGCAGCCCGGCGGTGTCGAAGAGCTCCGGGGCGGGGAGGCCGCCGGCGAAGGAGATCACCCCGGGGCGTTCGGTGAGGGCGAGGATCTCCCGTACGGGCGAACCGCCCACCGAGGTCGCGCGGGCGGCGAAGGCGGGCAACGAGGTGGTGGTGGCGGCAGGCATGAGGGCTCCTCGGGGAGGCGGGTGCGCGCATGGTAGCCGGAGAAAGATGCAGAGAGCATCTATATATCGGATGGTGAGCCGTCCCCGACCCCTCCCGGTCTGACGCCGCATCAGCTAGACCGTTCCCATGACGACAGGAGAGCAGGAACAGCGGCGGCGGGAAGAACGGCCGCGGCAGCCGGACACCCGGGCCGGGGACTACGCCGCGCTCGCGGCCGTCGGCCCGTACGGGGTCCGCCCCGGGCACGCGCTGATCACCATGGTGGAACCGCACCCGGGCCACGAGTTCGCGTACAACCGCTGGTACGAGGACGACCACTACTACGCCGGCGCCATGGCGATGCCCTGGATGTACGCCGGCCGCCGCTGGGTGGCCACCCGCGACCTCCAGGAGCTGCGCTACCCCGAGAAGTCGGCGGTCGCCCAGCCCGTCACCGCCGGGTGCTACCTGTCGACGTACTGGGTCACCGAGGGCCGCTACGACGAGCACATGAAGTGGACCGTCGGCATCAACAAGCGACTGAACCGCGACGGCCGCGTCTACCAGGACCGTACGCACGTCTTCACGGCCTTCCAGGACCACGCGGCCACGGTCTACCGCGACGGCGCCGCCGGCCCCCGGGACTTCCACGCCCTCGACCACCCGTACGCGGGGCTCGTGATGCAGGTCGTCGACGCCGACGGGCCCGAGCGGCGGGCCGAGCTGCTGGAGTGGCTGCGCTCGCGCGCCCTGCCGAAGCGGCTGCACGGCTCCCCGGCGGCGATGGTGACGCTCTTCCGGCCGACGCCGCTGCCCGGCGACCGGATGACCTACGTCAAGCAGGTGGAGGGGGTCGACACCCGCCTCACGCTGCTGTGGTTCCTGGAGTCCGATCCGCGGACCTGCTGGGACCGCTTCCAGGGGCTGGACGCGGAGGTCGCGGAGTCGGGGCTCGGCCGGGTGGAGCTGGTGGCACCGTTCATTCCGACGGTGCCGGGGACGGATCGTTACGCCGACCAGCTCCGGTAGGCGCGGCGGGCATGGCCGAGCCCCCTCGGCCAGGACGGCGGGCCGGTCGAGAGGGCTCCAGTCAGTGGTGCGGGGATACCGGTCGGGGTGGGCGTCGTGACGTTCAGACGAGGCGCCCCGGCCGGCCCTCGGTGACATCGGCGACGAAGGAGGTCCAGGAACCCGGCGCGAAGGTGAGGGACGGACCGTCCTGCACCTTCGAGTCGCGGACCGCGACGGCCTCCATGACGGGGGACTTGACTTCGACGCAGGCGCCGTTTCCGCCGGAGTAGGAGGACTTGGTCCAGATTTCCGTGGCGCCCTGACGAATAGCCATTTTTCTCTCCGGTTCAGCGAGTAGTTCCGGTGTCGTGCCAGCCAATTCCCCGGCTGACGTGATCGACGCTACCCGCACCTCCCGATGGGTGAAGGAGGCATTCACTCGACCGGGTGGCATATTCCATTCAAGCCTTCTGTGGCCGGGGATGGACGGTGTACCGTACCGGCCCCTTCCGGCCACCCCGGCCACGACCTCGTCTCTTCGCCCTACTTCGTCTTGCCCGCGTAGTGGTCGATGATCTCGGAGATGAACTGCCGCGTCTGGTCGACATTGAGGGCCTGCGCGCGCAGATGCTCGTACATCACGCTGTACTTCTGAACGTCATTTGCCTTCTCCAGGTACAAATCGCTCGTGACGCCCTCGATGTAGACGACCGTCGAGTCGGAGGCGTCCGGGAATTCCAGAATGGCGTACTGGCCGTTGACCCCCGGATGGGCGCCCATCGAGAACGGCATCACCTGCACGGTGATGTACGGCTGTTCCGACTGCTGTATCAAGTACTCGAGCTGCCGGATCATGAGCTGCGGGTCGTCGCCGACGTGCCGGCGCAGCGCCGCCTCGTCGATCACCGCCCACAGGCGCAGCGGACCGACCTCGGGGTTGTTGTTGTCGGTCTCGGACAGCCGCTTCTGGCGGTGCATCCGGACCTGGACGCGCTTGTCCACGTCCACGGGCGCCGTCTCCGGCAGCGCGCCGCGGATCAGGGCCTGGGCGTACTCCGGGGTCTGGAGCAGCCCGGGGACCATCTGGGGCTCGTAGGTGCGCAGGCTGGCGGCGTCCGTCTCCAGCCCGATGTAGACGCTGTACGGGATGTCGCCGAAGGCGTGCCACCAGCCCTGCTGGCGCGAGTCCTTCGCCATCTGCATGAGCGAGTCCACGAGGCGGGGATCCTCGACCTCGTACACCTCGCACAGGTCGCGGACGTCACGCTGACTGATGGACCGGCGGCCGTTCTCCAGCCGGCTGATCTTCGACTGGGAGACGAGGAGGCGCTCGGCGACCTGTTCGGCCGTCATGCCCTTGTCCTCGCGAAGCTTGCGCAGTTCCATGCCCAGTCGGCGGCGTCGGACGGTGGGATTGACATTGGACGCCACGGGGTCGGCACCTCTCTCTGTGTGTGTCTGCTGTTCAGCAGAGTGCCACCCAGGAGTGTGACGGCGCTGGGGAACGGGCGGGAAGGCGCGGGAAATGCGGACGCGCGGGGTCGCGGGACCGGTGGACCGGCCCCGCCACTCCGCGCGTCGGCGGTGTGCGGCCTGCGCCTGCGACGGCGCCCGCGACGTGCCTGCGACGTGCGAACCGGTCTTAGGGGGACGTCCGGTCGCCAGTGACGGCGTTGTCACGGTGGAGATGTCGAGCTCTACGACGAACTGAGGGGCCCGCTGGTTGCTCAAGGGTGTCGCGGGTCCCAGGGTCCTTCGGGTCGTGCGGGTCCTACTGGTCGTGCGTACTGCCGCCGCTGATCAGTGCGCGGCCACGCGGGCCATCGCACCCGTCCGGCGCGGCTGCAGCGGTACACCGCTGCTCGCCGTGGCCCGGGCGGCCGGCGGTGGCGGTGCCGGAACGCGGTCACGGCGCGGCTGTGCTGCCACACCGTTCTGGACGTCCATCACGGCATGCGCCACGAGACCGCCCATCGGGTCGTGCCGGATCAGATCCCGCAGCCGGGACCTGGACGACCGCCCCTCGTTGCCGGGGTACAGGTGCTTGCCGAGTCCGACCGCGTGGGCCAGTGAGGCGAGCGCCGCGGTCCGCGGGTCCGGCGGTACGCCGGTGCGGATCGCACTGTCCAACCGGGCACGGATCTCCCGGCTGATCGCCGTGTCCGTCGCCTGGTAGCGAGTCGTCGGCAGCACCCCGCACATCTGTCCCGCGACGGCATGGACCATGCCGCAGCGCTCCAGATGGGCGAGGTAAATCTGGCGGAGCCCCAGCCGGGGTCCGCCGATCCAGTGGACGGCCCGAACCGGACTGCCGCGCCTGCGCAGCAGTTCCAGTGCGGAGTCCAAAGTCGGATCTCCTGTCGGCCGTGGCATCACCACGGCGATACGATCCCCATCAGGGGCTATCCGTCCTGCCAGAGCCAGCTCCACTAGCTGTGCCCCGGCCAGGCCGAGGTCGAGCGACTGCGGCTGCGCCGTGGTTCCCGTGGCCGGGTCCAAGGCGAGCAGCAGAAGCTCCTCCGGAATCGTTCTGCGGCTCTTGCCCATCCATGCCTCCCCGCGTGGATGAGTGACAGGGTGACGCCTCTCACATTCATCTGTCGAGAGCGCCTTGCCGCTTTGTGGGGGAACCGGCAGCTATGTCGTTCTCGTCTAGCACGGGGGCGATGCCCCCTAGACGGGACACTGTTAGACGGTTCGGACAGCGACCGGACGGCGATCGAGGAGGAACGGTGGCGGGCGAGTCCCCCGACAAGTCGGTAGATGAAGGAGCGTCGGGGGCGGCGGAGTCCTCAACCGCCGCCGAACAGGACCCGAGGCTGTCGGTGTTCCAGCCGCGCGATCCGCTGAAGGAGGCCGTGGCGGCGTGGGTCGCCACCGCCGAGGCGTCTCCCGGCCGGGAGGACCAGCCGCCGGCGGCCCCGCCGGGCGTGATCCGCCAGTCCCCGCCCCCGGCGGAGCCGGATTCCGCCGCGGCGGACGCCAAGCCCGCGGCCACTGAGCCGCGGACGACGGCGTTCGGGGTCGTGAAGCCGGCTTCCGCTTCGGGCGAGGCGGAGAAGCCGTCCACGGCTCCGTCCAAGCCGTCCGGGGACAAGCCGTCGGCGGATCCGCGTGCCGCGAAGCCGGATTCCGCTTCGGCGGCTCCGGCCAAGCTGGCCGGGGACAAGCCGGGTTCGGCGGATGCGGAAAAGGTGGCCGAGGGTGAGTCGGGTTCGGGTGCTGCTGACGGTGAGCGCACGGCGGTCTTCCGGGCGGTGAAGTCGGATTCCGCTTCGGCGGATGCGAAGCCTGCGGCCGTTGAGTCGCGGACGACGGCGTTCGGGGTCGTGAAGCCGGGTTCCGTTTCGGGCGAGGCTCCGGTGAAGCCGTCCGGGGGCAAGCCGGGTTCGGCGGATGCGGAAAAGGTGGCCGAGGGTGAGTCGGGTTCGGGTGCTGCTGACAGCGAGCGCACGGCGGTCTTCCGTGCGGTGAAGCCGGGTTCCGCTTCGGCGGATGCGAAGCCTGCGGCTGTTGAGTCGCGGATGACGGCGTTCGGGGTCGTGAAGCCCGGTTTCGCTGCGGCGGACGCGAAGCCTTCGGCGGATCCGCGTGCCGCGAAGCCGGATTCCGCTGTGGCGGAAGGGCAGAAGCCGCAGACCGCTCCGGCCAAGCCGTCCGGGGGCAAGACGGGTTCGGCGGATGCGGAGAAGGTGGCCGAGGGTGAGTCGGGTTCGGGTGCTGCTGACGGTGAGCGCACGGCGGTCTTCCGTGCGGTGAAGTCGGATTCCGCTTCGGCGGATGCGAAGCCTGCGGCCGTTGAGTCGCGGACGACGGCGTTCGGGGTCGTGAAGCCCGGTTCCGCTGCGGCGGATCCGCGTGCCGCGAAGCCGGATTCCGCTGTGGCGGAAGGGCAGAAGCCGCAGACCGCTCCGGCCAAGCCGTCCGGGGGCAAGCCGGGTTCGGCGGATGCCGAGGAGGTGTCCGAGGGGGAGGCCGGTTCGGGTGCTGCTGACAGCGAGCGGACGGCGGTGTTCCGTGCGGTGAAGTCGGGTTCCGCTTCGGTGGACGGCAAGCCTGCGGCCGTTGAGTCGCGGACGACGGCGTTCGGGGTCGTGAAGCCCGGTGTCGCATCCGGTGAGGGGCAGAAGCCGCCTACGGCTCCGGCCCCGGGGGCGCCGGGTGCGGAGAAGTCGTACGCGGGCCCGCGTACCGGCAAGCCGTCCGAGGGCTCCGACAGCGAGCGGACGGCGGTCTTCCGGGCCGTGAAGCCGGGTTCCGCCCCGGCGGACGCCAAGCCCGCCGCCCCGTCGGCGGCCGGCGAGGCGCGGACCGTCAAGCCCGGGTCGGCTCCGGCGGGCTCGGCGAGTACCTTCGTGCCGCTGCCCGGCCCGGGGCGGGGCCTCGGAGGGATTCATCCCGGCGAGCGGACCACGCAGCAGCCGCTGCCGCCCAAGCCGCCGCTCGACATGCTGGCGGACCTGACCAACAACCCGCCCCCGCCGCCCAGCCCCCTGCGCACCGCGATCCGGCGGGTCAAGATCTACGCGCCGGTCGTGCTGCTGCTGGCCGTGGTACTCGCCGTCGTGCAGCTCGTGCGTCCGCTGCCCGCGCCGCGGCTCGTACTGACCGCGCAGTCCACGTACACCTTCCCCGGCGGGCAGCCCGATCTGCCGTGGCCCGCCGAGGGCCAGGCCGCCATGGCCGCCGCGGGGCTCGGCTCGCTCGGCCGGTCCGGCGAGCAGAAGCCCGTGCCGATCGCCAGCGTCACCAAGTCGATGACGGCGTACATCATCCTGCGCGACCACCCCCTCAAGAAGGGGGAAAAGGGTCCGATGATCGACATCGACAAGACCGCCGAGACCGAGGGTCAGAAGGACAAGTCGGACAACGAGTCGACCCTGAACACGGTCAAGGAGGGCGACAAGATCTCCGAGTACGACGCGGTCGCCGCACTCATGATCCCGTCGGCCAACAACATCGCGCGGCTGCTCGCGCGCTGGGACTCCGGTTCCCAGGAGGCGTTCGTCAAGAAGATGAACGACACCGCCAAGGAACTCGGCATGACCAACACCACGTACACGGACCCCTCGGGTCTGGACGCGACCACGGTCAGCACCGCCGAGGACCAGGTCAAGCTCGGTCTGAAGATCGTCGAGATCGAGTCGCTGGTGGACATCACCCGCAAGCCCAGCTGGGTCGACCCGTCCGGCAAGACCTGGTCCAACTGGAACCGCCTGGTCCCGTACAACGATTCGCTCGGCATCAAGACCGGTACGACGACCAAGGCCGGCGGAAACCTCCTCTTCGCCGCGCAGAAGAAGGTCGGCAACACCAACCAGCTGATCGTCGGGGCGGTGCTCGGCCAGCACAAGCCGCCGATCATCGACAGCGTCATCGCCGCGAGCAGGACGCTGCTGGTCGCCACCCAGAAGGCCATCGAGGGCGCTACCGTCGTGAAGAAGGGCGCCGTGGTCGGCTACGTCGACGACGGCGTCGGCGGACGCACGCCGGTCGTGGCCACCGCCGACGTCCAGGCGGTCGGCTGGTCCTCGCTGACCGTGAACCTCAAGCTGGGCGACGGCGGCGCCAAGCTGCCGGAGACGGCGAAGGCCGGGACCGAGGTCGGTGTATTGACCGTCGGTGAGGGCGCCAGCCAGGTGAAGGTGCCGGTGGCGCTGCGGAGCGAGCTGCTCTCGCCGGGCATCGGCAGCAAGCTCACCCGCATCGGCTGACGGAAGACGCGACTGAGCCGGCGCCCCGGGCAACCCCGGGGCGCCGCAGCGCGTCCAGCAGGGCGGACGGTACGTGTGTCGCGTCGGGGAGAGAGCGTCAGCAGTGACCACCGCTGAGCAGCAGGAGCAACAGCAGCAGGAGCGGGCGCCGGAGCGGGAACCGCGGCGCGAGCGGCGGCGCGAGCGGCGGCGCGGGCTCGGCTGGGCGCACGGGCACCCCGTGGCCGTCGCCACCGCCCTCGCCGCGGTGCTGCACGTCGTCTGGTTCTTCAGCCTCGCCAACAGCGGCGGCGACCTCGCCGCGCAGGACGCCTGGGCGGAGTTCGTCGGCCGCCATCCCGACACCGCGTACAACCTCGCGTGGTACGGGGGCATGCACCCGGTCTCGTACAGCGTGGTCTCCCCGTACGTCATGCACATGATCGGTGTGCGGACCACGATGATGATCGCCGGGACCTGTTCGGCCGGGCTCCTCGCGCTGATCCTGACCCGCTGCCGGGGCGCCGTCGGGCGGCCCCTGTGGCCCGCCCTGGCCGGGGTCTACGGGCTGATGTGCAACGCGCTCTCCGGCCGGGTCACCTTCGGGCTCGGCGTGCTGTTCGCGCTCGGCGCCGTCGCCGCCGTCTTCTGCTGGCCGCGCAAGTGGGTCCGGCGGCGCTGGGGGAAGGCCGCCGTCGCCGTCCCGCTCGCCGGGCTGGCCACCGCCGCGAGCCCGGTCGCCGGGCTCTTCCTCGGAGTGGTCGCGGCGGCGCTGTTCCTGAGCGGGCGGCGGCCGGGTGCGTACGCGCTCGGGCTGGCCCCGGCGGCCGTCGTCGGGCTGTCGGCCTGGCTGTTCCCCTTCTCGGGGACGCAACCGATGAAACTGGGTTCGGCCTGGCTGCCGTTCGTCTTCGGCCTGGCCGTGCTGTTCCTCGTGCCGAAGCGGTGGAGGACGGTCCGGATCGCCGCGGCCGTGTACAGCTTCGGGGTGTTCCTGACCTGGGCGGTCGACTCCCAGGTCGGCTCGAACGTCACCCGGCTCGTCATGCTGTTCGGCGGGGCGGTGCTACTCGCGGCCCTCCCGTACGCGGTCCCCCGCTCCCGGCGCTGGTACGCGCTGCTGCTGGCCCTCACCGGGCTCACCGCCTGGATCACCACCAACAGCGTCACCGACATCGTCCGCACCACCCCGATGGCCGCCTGGAACCGGGAGCTGGCGCCGCTGATCGACCAGCTGCGCAAGGCCGGCGCCGACCGCGGCCGGGTGGAGGTCGTCCCGGCCAGCAGCCACCGCGAGTCCTCGGCCTTCCCGGCGTACGCGAACCTCGCGCGCGGCTGGAACCGGCAGGCCGACCTGGAGCGCAACCCGCTCTTCTACGACGACACCCTCACCGCCGCGAGCTACCGGGCCTGGCTGGAGCGCTGGGCCGTGCACTACGTCGTGCTGCCCGCCGACAAACCCGACTCGGGCGGCGAGGACGAGGCGAAGCTGGTGGGGGGCGGGCTCCCGTACCTCCAGCAGGTGTGGGGCGACGCGAACTGGCGGCTGTTCAAGGTGGAGGGCCCGACGAGCCTGGTGGCCGGATCGGCGACCGTGGTACGGGCGGGCGCCGATCAGCTCGTCATCGACGTGAAGCAGCCCGGCCGGGTGCTGGTGCGGATCCCGCACTCGCCGTGGCTGGGGCTGGTGGACGGGGCGGGCAAGCCGGTGGCGCCCCCGCAGGAGACGGCCGCCTCGAAGGCGCGCGGCGAGCGCGAGCGCGAGCGCGAGGGTCAGGGCGGGGGCGCGGGCGCGGTGCCGAAGGAGTACGCGAACACGGCCGGGTGCCTGTTCAAGGCCGCCCCGGACGCGGCGCGGGACGTCTGGACGGAGCTGCTGGTCCCGGCGGCGGGGGAGTACCGGGTCTCGGCGAAGTACCAGCTGCCCCGGGGGACGCCCTGCCCGCCGGAGCTGATCCACGCCACCCCGGGGACGTCGGAGCGGCCGGCTCCGCCCCGGCCCTGATCCAGACGTCTTCGCGGTCGGCCGGGATGCGGTGTCCCGTATCTCTGCATACGATCCCAGTAGTCCGATTGGGTGCTTCCCGAGGGAGTTGACGGCGGGATGAGCAAAGAGCAGAAGCGGACCGTCGAGGCGGCCATCGCGCGGGCGGGGGAACGGATCCAGGCGCCCCGCGTGCCGGGACACGGCTTCGGAGGTCCAGTCCGGAGCAAGGTCAAGGGCGGGGCGCACACCAAGGCGGCCCTCAAGCGGGCCGGTACCCCGCAGGGTGACCGGATCGGCGAGCGCGGCAGGGGCCTGAGCTGATCACCCGGTCGGCCCGTTGAACTCAGCCCTCCCGGCTTCGGCCGGGAGGGCTTTCGCCTGCTCCCGTCGGGGCTTTGGTCCTCGTGGTCGACCTCACGGTGGACCCCGGCTCCGGCGAGGTGGGCGTGCCGGAGTCCTAGGTCGTGTCGTCAAAGTCCCTCCTGGCCGGTGGGGCCTGGCACGCACGCTCATCCCCCAGCCTCCGGCCGGGGGGACCCCCAGGTTGTCGTC
>NZ_JBSFTP010000045.1:0-59122 GCF_053591315.1 Streptomyces sp. NPDC003042 | reverse complement strand
TCTCCCCCCCCCCCCCCCCCCTCCTATCTCTCCCCCCCGCTGGGGGCCGCCCCCCCCCCACCCCCCCCCCCGACGAAGTCGAGAGGACAGCGATGAGGCGGCCGGACGTCGCTGCGTGCAGTGCCTGTTTACACGCTTCCCAGACCGGTGATCGGAGTGGCGGACATGCGGTGGCCATCACCCGGAGCGGGCGGTTCCGGCGACGGATCCTGCGGGTCAGGCGCCGACGAGTTCTTCCAGGACGTCTTCCATGGTGACGAAGCCGATGACGGTGCCCTTGTTGCCGGTGACGGCGGCGAGATGGGTTCCGGCCGCTCGCATGGCGGTCATGGTGTCGTCGAGCGGGGTGTCCAGGGCGACCTTTGTGATGGGGTGGAGCGCGCTGCGTGGGAAGGGCGCGGTGCGGTCGGTGAGGCCGAGGGCGTCCTTGATGTGCAGGTAGCCGAGGATCTCCTCGCCCGGTCCGGTGACGGGCAGGCGGGAGAAGCCATGCGCCGCTGCCGCCCGCTCGAGGCCCTGGGGGGTGATGTCGTGGGCGACGGTGATCATGCGGCCGAGGGGGACCATGACTTCGCCGGCGGGGCGGGTGCCGAGCTCCAGGGCGTCTTGCAGGCGTACGCCGTCCTCGGGGGCGAGAAGGCCCGCGGCACTGGAGTCCTTGATCAGGCGGGCGAGTTCGTCGTCGGTGAAGACGGAGCCGACCTCGTCCTTGGGTTCGACCTTCAGCAGCCGCAGCAGGGCGTTGGCGAAGGCGTTGATGCCGAAGACGAACGGACGCAGAGCCCGGGTGAGGGCGACCAGCGGCGGGCCCAGCAACAGGGCCGTGGGGGCCGGGGCGGCGAGCGCGATGTTCTTCGGGACCATCTCGCCGACCAGCATGTGCAGGTAGGTGGCGAGGGTGAGCGCGATGACGAACGCGATCGGGTGGATGAGCGCCTCGGGGACGCCGACCGAGTGGAACGGGGGTTCCAGCAGGTGGGCGATGGCGGGTTCGGCGACCGCGCCCAGGACGAGGGAGGAGACGGTGATGCCGAGCTGGGCGGTGGCCATCATCGCGGAGAGGTGTTCAAGCCCCCACAGGACCGCTTTGGCCCGGAGGTTGCCCTTGCGGGCTGCCGGTTCGATCTGGCTGCGCCGTACGGAGATCAGGGCGAACTCCGCGCCGACGAAGAAGGCGTTGGTGATCAGGGTGAAGGCGCCGATCAGCAGCTGGAGGGCGGTCATCGGCTCTTCTCCTTGGCCCGGCTGGGCACGGCGGCCGGTGCGGTGATCGCGACGCGGTCGGCGCGGTGGTGCTCGATGTCGAGGACGGACAGCTCCCAGCCGTCCACGGTGAGGGTGTCGCCCTGGGTGGGGATGCGTGCGAGTCGGGTGGCGATGAGGCCGGCCAGGGTCTCGTACGGGCCTTCGGGTGCGGTGAGGCCGATCTCTTCGAGCTCATCAACGCGGACGCTGCCGTCGGCCTCCCATACCTGGCGGCCGTCGTGGTCGGGCGCCTGGATGAGGTCGGGGACTTCCATGGGGTCGTGCTCGTCGCGGACCTCGCCGACGACCTCTTCGATGATGTCCTCGACGGTGGCGACGCCGGCGGTGCCGCCGTACTCGTCGATGATCACGGCCATGGTGCGGGCTTTGCGCAGCCGTCCCAGGAGGGTGTCCACGGGCAGGGAGTGCGGCACCAGCAGGGGCTCGGTCATCAGGTCGGTGACCGCCGTGAGCGGCCGCTTGTCCTCCTCCAGGGCGAGGACGTCGCGGATGTGGACGGTGCCGATGACCTGGTCCAGGGTGTCGCGGTAGACGGGGAAGCGGGACAGGCCGGTGGCCAGGGTGAGGTTCGCGGCGTCCGCGACGCTGGCGTGTGCCTCCAGGGCCTGGACATCGATCCGCGGGGTCATCACGTTCTCGGCGGTCAGCTCGGCCAGGTGCAGGGTTTTGACGAACAGCTCGGCCGAGTCCGCCTCGATCGCGCCCGCTCGGGCCGAGTGCTGAACGAGCGCGACCAGCTCCTCCGGGGTGCGGGCGGAGGCCAGCTCCTCAGCGGACTCCAGGCCGAAGCGGCGCACCAGACGGTTCGCGGTGCTGTTCAGGTGCCGGATCAGCGGTCCGAACGCGGCAGTGAAGGCGCGCTGAGGCCCGGCAACGACCTTCGCGACGGCCAGCGGATGCGAGATCGCCCAGTTCTTCGGCACCAGCTCGCCGACCACCATCAGGACGACCGTGGAAAGGGCCACACCGAGCAGGGTCGCGGTGGTGGAAACGGCACCCGCGGGCAGGCCGGCGGCCTCCAGGGGGCCGCGCAGCAGGGCGGAGACGGACGGCTCGGCGAGCATGCCGATCACCAGCGAGGTCACGGTGATGCCCAGCTGGGCACCTGAGAGCTGGAAGGTGAGCCGCTTGGCGGCCGCCAGGGCGCTCTCGGCGCCCCGCTCACCAGCCTTGGCGGCGCGCTCGAGCTCACCGCGCTCGACCGTGGTCAATGAGAACTCGGCGGCTACGAACACCGCGCACGCCAGCGTCAGAGCCAGCGCGAGAAGCAGCAGCAGGACTTCGGTCACCGTGCCACCCCCACTCCCGGCTGAGTCATCGGGCAAGGCGTGGCACGGCTCGTACTGGGAGGTTCACCCATTGCGGGTCTGCTGCTCCTTCTTCACTCGATCGGACCGCATCCCGGCCCGATGGATTGGGGCGGACAATTATCCACACGACAACTGTAAAGGAGCAGTAAAGCCCCTGGCCAGACGAGCCACACAGGGTGAGGCGGAGGCGTGGACCGTGCCCTTCCCAGGGAGTCAGGGCCGCTGCCGTGTGGACGGGCGCACAGGAGACGGGAGAGGGAACGTAGTGAGCAGGCCCCGCACCTGTGCCAGCATGTATGCGTCGTTCTCGTACGAGCGCAAGGGCCGCGGCCCGGGCGACGCCCGCCTCCCGTAGCGCCGCCGCGTCCGCGGTGTCGGCCTCCACGACTCTTGTGGTGGCAGGGGGGCTCGGGGGGGGGGTATCGAGTCGCTCTGCGTCACCCTGTTCTCCTGGTCCTGTGCCGCAGGCGCTGCCTCAGCCCGTTGCCTGCTTCGCCCACCGCGATCAGGAGCACCGCGGACGCACCGCACCCGACAAGGGTCACCGGCTGGCCCAGGGCCGCGCCCGATATCACCGGTACCAGCGTGACGGCCGCCCACCACACGAGGAGCGACCACACCGAGCGCCGCCAGTTGCGTATCCCGTTCACGGTGCACCGACTCCTGGGGCGCCCGTCGGGGGCAGGGGCGGCCAGGACGGCTCATACGCCGGGGGGTTCCATGGTTTGGGGGCGGGAGGGTGTGCGAACGGCCCGGCGCGGTTGGCCATGAGGATCAACATCGTCCCGACGAAGAGCAGGGTGATGACGATGAGGGCGAGGCCGACTGGGTTTTCAGGGTTGTAGTAATAGTGGTTGGTTCCCCACTTGCTGCGTTTGAGGACGGGCTCATCGTCGTGACGCACAGGCTGCCCCCCATGTCGAAGGTCATTTCGGCGCCGCCGCACGCAGGCACAAAGATGCGCTGGGGCCGGCGGCCGGATGGCTTGCAGAGTTCCGTGTACCCCCGCTTCACGCCCGGGGCGAGTACGGCTACAGATACGGCTACGGCTCGATCAGGCCGGCGCGGATGGCGTAGCGGGTGAGTTCGAGGCGGTCGCGCAGGCCGAGTTTTTGGAGCAGGTTGGCGCGGTGGCGCTCCACGGTCTTGGGGCTGATGACGAGGAGGTCGCCGATCTCTTTGGAGCTGTGGCCTTCGGCGACGAGTTTGAGGATTTCCTCCTCACGTTCAGTGATGGGCCGCTCCGGGATGGGGCCGCCGGTGCGGGCGCGGTCGAGGTAGGTGCGGATGAGGGTGGTCTCCGCACCGGGGTAGATGAAGGGTTCGTCCCGTAGCGCGGCGCGGCAGGCTTCGACGAGGTCGCGGTCGGCGACGGATTTGAGGACGTAGCCGGAGGCGCCGGCGCGCAGGGCTTCGAAGAAGTACTGCTCGTTGTCGTACATGGTGAGCATGAGGATGCGCAGGCCGGGGCGGGTGCGGGCGAGTTCGCGGGCGGCCTGGAGTCCGGTCTGGCGGGGCATGGCGATGTCGAGGACGGCGAGGTCGATGTCGAGGGTGCGGGCCTGGGTGACGGCTTCAGCGCCGTCGGCGGCCTCGGCGACGACGGTCAGGTCGGGTTCGGCGTCGAGGATGAGGCGTACGCCGCGGCGGACGAGGGTGTGGTCGTCGGCGAGCAGGATGCGGGCGGGCCCGACCTCCGGTCGACTCATGGTGTTGCCCCCGTGGTGTCGTGGATTTCGAGGCGGACCTGGGTGCCTCCGTGCGGGCTGGCTCCGACGAGGAGTTCGGCGCCGATGAGCAGGGCGCGTTCGCGCATGCCCTGGATGCCCGCGCCCTCGGGTGCGTTCCCGAGGCCGTGCCCGTTGTCGCGTACCAGCAGTCCGACGCCGCCGCGGGGCAGGGGCCGGAGGTGGACTTCGACGCGGGTGGCGCCCGAGTGGCGGGCGGCGTTGGTCAGGCCTTCCTGGGCGACGCGGTAGAGGACGAGTTCGGCGGCGGGGTCGAGGTGGGGCAGGCCGGGGGTGATGTGGGTGGTGACGCCCAGGCGGGGGGTGGTGAACTCGGCGGCCAGGGAGCGCAGTGCGCTGTGCAGGCCGAGTTCTTCCAGGACGCCGGGGCGCAGGCGGCGGGCGATGCGGCGGATCTCGTCCAGGCTGGCGCGGGTGGTCTCCTGGGCCTGGTGGAGGTCGGTGCGGACCGGTTCGGGGGCGCGGTCGGCGGCGTGCTTGATCTGGAGGAGGACGGCGGTGAGGGTCTGGCCGATCTCGTCGTGGAGTTCCTGGGCGATGCGTTTGCGTTCGGCCTCCAGCGCGGTGAGCACCCGGCCGCTGCTGGTGGCCCGCTCGGCTTCGAGGCGGTCGAGCATGGTGTTGAAGGTCTGGGTGAGGGCTGCGATCTCCCCACCGCCGGTAACGGTCGGGCGGGCCTCTGGTTTGAGGAGGTCGGCGGTGGCCATGGCCCGGTTCAGGCGGGCGAGCGGGGCCAGGCCGACCCTGAGGAGTACCGCGTTGATGACCAGCATCGCGGCCAGCCCGCCGAGCAGCACGAGTGCCTCCCCGAACAGGACGGGCGTGGAGACGGTGACCGGACCCAGCAGCAAGGCCACCGCGACGGCCAGAACTCCGGCATTCAGGAGGAAGATCCGCCAGTACAACGACACGGCCACACGCCTTTCCAGCCGGTCCCCCAGCATCCGCCACGGCCCTGCAGCCACCCAGTCTTCAGGTGCTCTGAACTGCGACGGAGCCCAATTCCCCGCCCCATCCTCATGCCGGGGGAAGGCTGCTGTCCATCCGTGGCGGCACCCATATTTCGGACGTGCGAATAGTGGCACGATGGGCCCGCCGGCGGCCTTCTCCTGCCCGAGATCGAGCGTCCGCCGCAGCGGCATCACGTACGGAACGAAGACGAGGGGGGACAGCTGTGCCTGCTCCACGGATGAGCACCACACCACTGCCCGGCATTGGGGTCCAGTACGACCTCACCACCCGCGAACGCCGCCACTTGTCCGTGGTCGCGCACCGGGACGGCACGCGGACGGTGAACCTTTACCGAACGGATGACCCTGACGCATGCGCGCAGTCGCTGCGCCTGACCGGAGCGGAAACAGCCTCGCTGATCGATGCGCTGATGCCGGCGCACCACAGTCCGAACGTCCTGCACACCACCGATCTCGGGCTGGTGGCGGAACGGATCGAGCTGTCCGCGCACTCGCACTGGAACGGCCGCGTGCTGGGCGAGACCCGGATGCGGACCGAGACCGGCGTGTCGATCGTGGCCGTGCTGCGCCGGGCGGAAGCCCGTCCCTCGCCCGCGCCGGACTTCCGCCTTGCCGGCGGGGACACCCTCATCGTGATCGGCACCCGCGAAGGTGTCGACGCCGCCGCCGCGATACTCGGACGGGAGTGACGCCTGTGCATGCCGCTCTCTTCCTGATCGAGTTCGGCGCGATCATCCTCGGCCTGGGACTGCTCGGCCGGGTCGCCGGACGCCTGAAGTTCTCCCCAATCCCCCTCTACCTCCTGGCCGGGCTCGCTTTCGGCACCGGCGGAATCCTCCCGCTGCCCGCCAGCGAGGAGTTCGTCGCGATCGGCGCCGAGATCGGCGTGATCCTCCTCCTGCTCATGCTCGGCCTGGAGTACACCGCATCGGATCTGGTCTCCAACCTCAAATCCCAGTACCCGGCCGGGCTGGTCGACTTCACCCTCAACGCCGTACCCGGTGCGATAGCCGCGCTGCTCATGGGCTGGGGCCCCGTCGCCGCCGTGGTCCTGGCCGGCGTCACCTGGATCTCCTCCTCCGGCGTCATCGCCAAGGTCATGGGAGACCTCGGCCGCGTCGGCAACCGCGAGACCCCCGTCATCCTGTCCATCCTGGTCCTCGAAGACCTCGCCATGGCGGTCTACCTGCCGATCATCACGGCCCTGCTCGCCGGGGTCAGCCTCGCCGCCGGCAGTGCGACCCTGGCCATCGCCCTCGGCGTCGCCGGAGCGGTTCTCTTCGTCGCGGTCCGCTACGGACGCCACATCTCCCGCTTCGTCTCCAGCGACGACCCGGAAAAGCTCCTCCTCGTGGTCCTCGGCCTGACCCTGCTCGTCGCGGGCGTCGCCCAGCAGCTCCAGGTCTCCGCCGCCGTCGGCGCGTTCCTCGTCGGCATCGCCCTCTCCGGCGAGGTCGCCGAAGGAACCCACACGCTACTCAGCCCACTGCGCGACCTGTTCGCCGCCGTCTTCTTCGTCTTCTTCGGCCTGCACACCGACCCCGCCAGCATCCCGCCCGTCCTCCTGCCCGCCCTCGCCCTCGCTGTCGTCACGGCGGGTACGAAGATCGCGACCGGCTACTGGGCGGCGAAGCGGGCGGGGGTCGGAGTCAAGGGGCGCTGGCGGGCCGGCGGCACGCTCGTCGCCCGCGGCGAGTTCTCCATCGTCATCGCCGGCCTCGCCGTCACCGCGGGTATCGAGCCCGCCCTTGGGCCGCTCGCCACCGCATACGTCCTGATCCTGGTGGTGATCGGGCCGCTGACCGCCCGCTACACCGAACCCGTGGCTGCCTGGGTCGGCAGCCGCCGCACCCCGTCGGGTCCGGTCCTGGCCGCGGTGCCCTCCCAGCCCGGATCCCCGGAGGACCTCAAGGACCAGGCCCAGGATTCGGTCGGCCGCGCGTGAGTGAGGACACCTGGGCGGCGATCACCAGCCGGGAGACCGTGCTGTTGCTCGCCGCCCTGGCTGTCTACCTCGGCGGCGCGGTCGGCTTCGCCCACCGGCTGCCCCGCCTCCTGGCCCGTCACGCGGGCTGGCGCCGCGACACCGAACGCGACCCGGCCTCCAGCGCGGTCACCCTCACCCTGCTGATCGTCCTATGGCCGACAACCGCCGTATACCTGGCCTACAAGTTCGCCGCCAGTCGCCGCGATCGGTGACCCAGCCGTCTGCGGGATCGTCTTCGCCACGGACGCGGGTCCTCGCGCCCACAGTCATGCTGATGTATGGAGGCACACATGCTCACCGTCGTGCAGGCGGCCACAATCGTGGTGGCCCTTGGGTTTGGGACCGTCGGCGTCTGGACGATCGTGACCGGCCGTGTCGTGCTGCCCTGGCTTCGGCGCAGTGTGCGGCGGCCGGTCGTCTGGGGCGTGGGAACGCTCCTGATGGCAGTGGTGCTCGCGGCGGCGCCCGCCTTGACGTTCACGGTCTTCGTGCCGCTCTTGATGGTCGGGGTTGCCGTGGTCGGATTCGCGCAGGTCTCCGGCCCTCGGAACGGCTCCTAGTCAGTCGGTGTCACCGCCGGCGGGTTCGGACCTGCCGTGTTCGCCGAGCCAGCGGGCGAGTTTGCCCCGGCGGCCAACAGCGCGCAGGCGCCGCTCGGTGGCCTGCCGGGTCGCCGGGGTGGTGACGAGGAGCAGCTCGTCGCCGGCTGCCAGGACGGTGTCGGGGCCCGGTACCAGGGTGCGTCCGCTGCGGACGAGGAAGGTGATCACAGCCGGAGGGGGGAGCCGGAGTTCGAAGACGGCGACGCCGTGAAGGCGTGAACCGGGCGGGATGGTGACGGTGAGCAGGTCGGCGTCCAGGACGTCCAGGGGGGCGCTCTCGACCTGGATCTCCCTCGGCGTTCCGGGCCGGGCGATGCGCAGGAGGCGAGCGGCGGCGGGCAGGGTGGGGCCCTGGACGAGGGTGAAGACGACGACGAGGACGAAGACGATGTTGAGCAGTTGCCGGGAGCCGTCGATGGCGGCGACGATCGGGAAGGTGGCGAGGACGATCGGCACGGCTCCGCGCAGGCCGGCCCAGGAGATGAAGGCCTGTTCCCGCCACGGGGTGCGGAAGGGCAGCAGGCAGGCGGCGACCGACACGGGGCGGGCGACCAGCAGCAGGACCAGACCGACCGCGAGGGCCGGCAGGACCGCAGAGGGCAGCTCGCTGGGGTCTACGAGCAGCCCGAGCATGACGAACAGGCCGATCTGGGCGAGCCATCCGGTGCCCTCGGCGAAGGAGCGGGTCGCGGCTCGGTGGGGCAGCCGCGAGTTGCCCAGGACCAGCCCTGCGAGATAGGCGGCGATGATGCCGCTCGCGTTGACGAATCCGCCGGCGGCGAAGGCGATGATGCCGAACCCGACGGTCGCCAGCGGGTACAGCCCGGTGGCCGGCAGGGCGATGTGCCGCAGGGCTGCCACCCCGATCCGGCCGACGGCCAGGCCCAGCAGCCCGCCGACGCCCAGCTGGTAGAGGACGTTGGCGAGGATGGCGGTGGATCCGGGGAGGTCGGCGGCGGCGGTCGAGAAGACCAGGACCAGGATGATGGTGGGGGCGTCGTTGAACCCGGACTCGGCCTCCAGCAGCCCGGTGGTCTTACGGGGCAGGGGCAGGGAGCGCAGCACGGCGAAGACGGCGGCGGCGTCGGTGGAGGAGACGATCGCGCCCAGGAGCAGAGCCAGGTGCCAGTCCATGCCCAGGAGATAGTGGGCCCCGGCACCCGTGACCGCCACCGACACGGCGACCCCGGCGGTGGCCAGCACACCGGCCGGTGCCAACACCCGCCTGACGTCGGGCCAGTGCGTGCTCAGGCCGCCCTCGACGAGGATGACTGCGAGGCCAGCCGTTCCCAGGGACTGGGCGAGCTGCGCGTCGTCGAACTCGATGCCGATCACGTCCTCGCCGACGATCACCCCGACGGCGAGGAAGAACAGCAGACTCGGCAGGCCGATCCGGTGCGCGGCACGCGCTGCGGCGATGCTGGCCATGAGGACGACGCCGCCGACCAGCAGCACCAGGTACAGCCGCTGAAGTGTCACCGCCCGACCCTATGGCCCGGGCCGGCGCGGACCACGCCGGCGGCTGGTGTCGAAGAGGTGCGCCGCGATCGCGGCCAGGATCAGGCCGACCGCCAGCAGCGTCCCCAGCCGCGCCGCGGCCCCGGCGACCATGACGGCCAGGGCGCAGGCCATGATCAGCCGGGCCCGCCCGTTGCGGTACTCGCGGGGCCGGCGCGGACGCCCCTTGCCCAGGGCGCGGGCGAAGCGGGGATCGTCGTGCCACAGCACGGCCTCGAGCTCGGCGATCCTCTCATCATCCGAGTCCGTCATGGTCCTCTCCTCCTTTCCATCGGTCAGGCGAGAGCGAAGTAGCGCACCCACACGTACACCCCGGCCAGTACCGTCGTGACCGCGGTGACAACGAGGCCGTAGCGGCTGAACTGCCAGAAGGAGATGTGGTGTCCGGCGCGGTCGGCGATACCGACCGTGACGACGTTGGCGGAGGAGGCGATGATCGTGGCGTTGCCGGCGAGGTCCGCGCCGAGAGCGAAGGACCACCACAGCACCTGGGCCTGCCCCATTCCTCCGGAGGCGGTGACGATCTCGGAGACGACCGGGCTGGTCGAGGCGACGAAGGGGATGTTGTCGATCACCGCGGACGGCACGATCGACGAACAGCAGGGCCATGGACGCGCCGAACAGGTTGCCGTCCAGGGCTCGGGCGGCGGCTTGGCCGAGGTCGGTGAGGATGCCCGTCTGCACCATGGCGCCGACCATCACGAACAGGCCGGCGAAGAACGCCAGGGTCTCCCACTCGACGTCGGCGACGACCTGGCGCGCGCCCAGCCGGGAGACGGCGAGGAGGATCAGGCCTCCGGAGATCGCCACGACCGAGGGTTCCAGGTGCAGGGTGGTGTGCAGGACGAAGCAGGCCATCACGATCACGACGACGATGCCGCTGACGGCCAGCAGCCGGCCGTCGGTAATGGCGTCCCGCTCCCGCATCGCCATCACGTGCGCGGCCCGCTTGGGGTCGTAGGAGAACGCGCTGCGGAACATCCACCGGGCCATCACCGCGAACACCACGACCAGCAGCGCCGCGATGGGCGCCATGTGGAGCAGGAAGTCGTTGAACGACAGACCTGCGCGGGAGCCGATCATGATGTTGGGCGGGTCACCGATCAGGGTCGCGGCGCCCCCGATGTTGCACGCCATCACCTCGGCGATCAGGTACGGCACGACCGGAACACCGAGCCGGGTGCAGACCGCGATGGTTACCGGGGCGAGCAGCAGGACGGTGGTGACGTTGTCCAGCCACGCCGACAGGAACGCGGTCGCGAGGATCAGGAGCACCATCAGCCGGTATGGGCGCCCGCGGGACCGCTTGGCTGCCCAGATCGCGACGAACTCGAACAGGCCGGTGCGCTTGAGGACGGAGACGATCAGCATCATGCCCAGCAGCAGGAAGATGACGTTCCAGTCGATCCCGGCCACATCGGAGAAGAACGCGTGCTCCGGACTCGTCGCCCCGATCAGCAGCATGACGACCGCGCCGCCCAGGGCCGCTGTGACCCGGTGGACCTTCTCGGTGGCGATCAGCACGTAGACGGTCGCGAACACCGCCACGGCCATCCACGCGGTGACACTCACGGCGGGCCCGGCCGGTCGATGCCAGGGGCGGCAAGGGGACTTGGCGGGGGCGGGCTCGTCATCGGCGCTGGCTCCGTTCATGCCGTGGCGTCGAACACCACCGGCCGGCTAGACCGCACCGTGCGCTCAGGTGCTCCTCCACCCCACCATCACCATCGGCACCGCCCGCCCGCATCGGGGCCAGCACCCATCTTCGCCAGCCAGCCAGCCAGCCCGCTCCCGTCACACATCAGCCGCCACGCCTGGCCCTGCGGCGGCGCGAACGCAGCCCTCTCACTGGCGCCCAGTCCTCATACGTACGTCAGGGCGACCTCTCGGGTTTCGGTTCCCCAGAGAAGAAACGGGTAAAGTAAACCAAAACTCGCATATGCGGGCGGCGCGCTCCTTTCCGTGTCAGGAGGCGTAAGCGATGGATCCCTGGCTGATCTGGCTGATCGCCGCGCTGCTCCTGGTCATGGCGGAGATTTTCACCCTCACTGCCGCGCTCGGGCTGCTTGGGGGCGCCGCGCTGATCACCGCCGCGACCGCGGCGCTCGGGCTTCCTCTCCCGTGGCAGTTCTTGGTGTTCGCCGTCGCGGCGACGGCCGGTGTGGTGTTCGTGCGTCCGGTCGCCCTGCGCCGCCTGGCCCCACTACAGAATGAGCGTTTCGGTGTGGAGGCCCTGGTCGGCGGAGCCGCCTAGCAACGGGGCGGCCGTCCGGCACTCTTCAACCGGGCGGTCGCCCCCTACCTGCGATTGCGCTCAGCTGCACGATCCGTACGGTGCACTCGTCTTCGAACTGTTCGGCAGAGCACGGACATTCGACGGCGCGGTCAAGACGTCACGAAGCCGCTCGATCTCCCTCCTCTGGGCGGCGATCTGCGACAGAGCCCGCTCCCTGAAGTCAGTGAGCCCATCGACCTGCGCGTCACGCGCGGCGAGGCGTTCCTTCAGCCCGGAGACCTGTTCCTTGAGGCGCTCGATCTGTGCCGCTCGCGGGTCCGGAATCACGCCCGTTTCCCGAAGCTCGGTCAACCGGCGCTCGAACTCCTCCGCCAGGTGTTGGTAGGGGCCGGGCCGCGGCGAGCCGTCGCGGTTCTTCTTGGGATAGAAACCGGTGCGGGCAACCCGGGCCTGGGTCGCGAGGGTCTTGATGTCGCACTTGCCGCCCGAGGGAACGTCACCGGCAAGGAGCCGTTCCATGACCTGCCGAATAACCGTCTCGTTGTTCCGCCGGGTCTCGTCGCTGATGCGGGCCACGTCATGCCCCCGTTCCGGAGAGGGCGTCGATCTCGGCCAGCACCCTTTCATCGCGGGCGAGTTCCGTACTCAGCCGGGCCTTCTCCGTCCGCTGTGCGCGTCCGATGGTGGCGATGAAGACCTTCTTGCTTTCGGCGCTGGCCGCCCACACCGGGCGGTGCCCGGCATGATGGGTGGCCTGGGGGCACCGCGCTGAAACGCACATGCCGATCAACGGCTCTGTTGCCCTGCGGGCATGGGCCCCTGCGAGCTTGAGGCACAGCGCCTTGGACGGATCGAGGAACCAGCAGTAGTTCGCCGGCCCCAGGTGCAGAGACTTGGCCCGCTTGGCGAGCAGGTTCGTCACCTCCTGGTCGCTGCGCTTGATGTTCGGCGCCCCTGAGGAATCCAGCTGTTCGTCGACGAACGCGAAGAAGTCCAGGAGGTCGCTGGCGCCAGGCCCCGCAGGCCGGATACCGTTTTGGTAGTCGTGGAATGCGTCCAGGGCGACGCGCATCTTGTGCTCTCGCTCCTCTTGGCCAAACTCGGCCATCAGCACCGACTGGGCCCCACCGGGGCGGTCCGCATAGCCCTCGGTGGTGACCACAGAAATGTGCTTGAGATGGATCTTGGCGGCCAGCAGACCACCGGGCCGGTGCGCCATTTCCACCGCGAGGGTTCTCCGTAGCATCCGCAGACTGACCGGTATCTCGGGGATCGGAGCCAGCCCGAGGCGACGTCCCTCTGGGCATTGACCCAGGTCAGGAACCATTCGTACGGGGTGAAGAAGGAGAGCGACTTGAACAGGTGACCGGTGTTCTTCACCGGGTCAGCGAGCGAGGCGACTACACCGGCGGTGTCGTACGCCTGCTTGATGGTTACCCACTGATCGTGTTCACCACCCAGCTTCCGGCCCTTGATGACCTTGCCCTTCAGGCGGTAGCGAACGCGGCCCTCGCCGAGCTGTTCGGGAGGCAGGCGGCAGTCGTTGGTCAGCTCAGCCAGTTCGCTCTTCCGCATTCCGGTCAGTGCGGCGAGCGCGATGAGGCAGGCTGTGCGGGCCCGGGAGAGCTGCAGTCGGGCTTCGGTGGTGTTCATCGGAAGGGTCCAGGGGACACTGCCCCGTCCGTCCGCGCGTTCGACCAGGGCGGCCGTCCGGCCCCAGCGTTTTGCAGGCCGACTTCCCTGACGGCTTTCTCCAGGTGGCCGCGCAGCGTGGGCAGCCACGTGTAGTGGAAGGCGCGCCGGCCGGTCTCGTGGGCGAGGGAGATCAGGTTCACCCGCAGCAGCGGATCGTCCGGATCCCAGCCGTCGGCCAGCCGCTCGGCTACGACGTGATCGAGGGCGACATCGAATGGATCAGCCTCCTGTATGTGACGGTCGATGGCCTGCGCGACCTCGACCCTCCAGTCCGGACGCTCACGGTTGTTGCGGCCCGGCCGGTTCGGCACCATCACCTGCAACTGCTGCTGCAGCGCCATGACGTGCGGCCAGCACCTCCACCACGTACAGGGCCGCCGCGACGAGCGGTTGGAAGACGTCGTTGCTCAGCGGCGGTGTCGTGTTGCCCGTCCGACGGACCATCCCGGCGACGGAGTACGCCGTGCGTCGCCCCCACGGACGGAAACCTGACACGTAGCCGCCGGTGGAGAACAATTCCTTGTAGTAACCCAACTCCTGGATGACCGCCACTACGTCCATGCGGTAGCCGGGGCTGCTGTCACGGATCACGACGCCGTGCTTGTCCCGTACCTTCTTGCGAACTTCCAGGTAAGCAGCACAGTGCTGCTGAGATACCTCCCCGAGATCGTCGACCCCCTGTTCGGTGAGCCAGTTCAACCAGCCGGTCAGCACGGTCAGCCGCCCGTGCACCGTGGCTATCTGCACAGGCGTTCGGTAGGCGTGAGCAAGCTCCCGCACCGCGCGGTGGTCCGGTGCGAGCCTGGCGAACATGAACTCCTTCGCGAGTTCCCTCCACTGGGGATTGAGGATCTCGGTGAAGGACAAGATCCGCGAGTACCGCGCAAGGTACCGCGGCAGCCCGATGACACCCGTGAAGTCCCAGATTGCGTCGTCGAAGTGCGGATGAGGGCCCGCACCGTGGACCGGCAGCCCGGCCGCAGCGCACACGTCTTCACCTCGAAAGACCGAACGAGAAAAGGCAGCCGCGAGGCCCGTGGGCCGGTGCAGGGTGGTCATACGGTGTGCTCCTCAGGCCGCAGGGGAAGCTCGACATCGGAATCGGTGACCTCGGCAGCGGCTGCCCGAAGCGCGTGCTCGGAGAAGTACCGGTCGGGGGTCAGGATCTCGTCGAGACGGTGGGCGTACGGGCCGAAGACGGGGATGAACTCGGCGGTGGTCATCTGCTGCCACTGGCGGGAGAAGAACGCCCGTAGCCGCAGCAGGTTCGGCAGATGGCGGGGGGCGAACAAGGCCAGCGGGCACAGCAGACACACCCACGGACGTGCCGGACAGGGCTTGCCCTTCGGGCCGTGGAGCCCCGACAGCTGATCTCCACACGCCGCGGTGAATACGTCGCGTTCCCCGGAAAGGAGCTGCGCCAAGGCGTTGTCATCCAGGCCGAGCCGCTTCATGTGCTCGGGATAGTTCTCCACCAGGTCGGCCATTTCAGCGGTGGCCAGCACCAAGGGCGGCAGCGCCCGGCGCACGAGGTCCCCCTGCGCCTGGGCGATGATGTCCTCCGCCGCCTCACGCTGAGCCGGCGTCGTGTTCGTCAGGTAGTGGTCCCCCTCAACGCCGGGGGATCGGTTCGGATCCAGTGTGGACCGGCGGCTGCCGCGCCAGTGTGACCGGTCTTTCAGCGCGTCGTGGGTAGTGCGGATGCGGTGCCGGTGAAGGGCCAGGGGGAGACCGTCGTCACCACTCATCTGCGTGGGGCGCCCGTCCTCGTCGACTGCTTGGCGCCGCTCAACCCAGGCGCATATGGACAGGCGCGTGGCCGGCTTGGCCAGCCACCGCTCACCCGCCCATGTGCCACTCGGCGTGAAACGCACCCAGAGCTCGGGGCGCAGTTCCTCGGGCGCGAAACGACGGGCCACCGCAGAGTGATCGAGCCACTGTTCCACCAGGCGAGTGGCCTGACGTGACAGAGCAAGGCTCTCTGCCGCCGTGCGGCCCTTGACGTAGCTGAGGAGGATCTTCTCGTCACCCGCCCACTCGATGTCGTCGAGTCCCAGGTCCGCGATCCCGTCCGGCACGACTCCGGTGTAGGCGCCGAACAGCAGCTGATAGGCGATGATCACATCCAGGGTCGGGATCAGCGGATCCAGCACCGCGCGAAGACCGACTCCGTATCTCTGCCGGAAGGGGAACGAGCTGCGCTCTGCCATCTCGGTGACGAGCGGGTCGGGCCCGTTGTGAAGCACCAGCCAGTGATGGGCAGTGCGCTCCCGGAGCGAAGCCCCCGGCCCGTCAACTGAGGAAACGTGCTCACGGGCCGCGCAGAACGCGCGGAAGGCGCCATCGACCTCGTCCCGGCAGGTACGGATGAGCCGGGCCCATTCGGCCTCGCTGTACGGCTGGTGCGAGCCTTACCGCTCGCCCGTGTTGAACAGCCGACCATCGACGAACGCGCGCACGTCCGGCGCCAGAATCTGATCCTGGTCATCCGCGCAACGCAACATCGCCCGCAGCGCACTCTCCTGGGAGGACCGCACCCCTTGCCGCCAGTACCGGGCGAGGAGCGCGCGCGTCAGGTCGGAGACTCCGCCGGAGAACCCGAACTCGACCAGCCAGTCGGTGAAACCGCGGACGGCCGTGAGGTAGAGGTCGACTCCTCCGGCGCTGTCGACCTGTCCGTGCGGATGGACAAGGTCCGTGGCGCCTTCCAGCAGGGTGCGTGCCAGCCCCGGGAGTACCACTGGGCGTCGCACGCGCAGGGGGCGGCGGTACTCCGACCCGTC
The DNA here is from genome assembly GCF_053591315.1 of Streptomyces sp. NPDC003042. Lineage (NCBI taxonomy): Bacteria > Bacillati > Actinomycetota > Actinomycetes > Kitasatosporales > Streptomycetaceae > Streptomyces > Streptomyces sp. NPDC003042. The sequence goes on along the minus strand of NZ_JBSFTP010000045.1, from coordinate 43,006 downwards.
GCTGAAGATGCAGTGCACACCCAGCGGGTCAAGCGTGACGGTGGCCGGCATCAGACCCCCGCCAGTTCGTCGTCGAACTCAGCCCCGAGCTCCAGCTCGGCCTCCTCGTCCAGCAGGCCGTACTCCTTGCCGACCCGCCGGTACAGAAAGGTGAACAGGCGGAGCACGTCCAAGCGGTGGAGGTACGCTTCCGTGGTCAGTGAAGTGGTGTGTCCGAGCAGATCGCGCAGGATCAGCAGCGGTTCCTGGGACCGCAGGTAGTGCGCCAGGGCGGCATCGTCATCGGTGTCGCGGACCTGCCGCGCGGCCTGCTCATACCAGCCGCGCATGAGCCGAGCCATCGTCGCCATGGCCATGGTGTGACGCAGCCGATGCGGATTGACGTGCGGGAAGCGCGGCTCGTAACGCTCGCGGATGCGATCCGCGGTCCTGGCGAAGACCGAGGACCATCCGGTGAACGGGCGTCCCTGGCCCCACACTGACAGCAGCATCGAACCCCCCTCCGGGGCGACCAGGCGCCGTCGCTCGTCAGGTACGAGCGAACTCCACTGCACACGGACCCCGTTGACGCGCCCTCCCCGCTGGTCCGCCTCCGTCACGAACAGGGGCTCCCCCCACCGGGCCGGCGGACGCCACGGCGATCCGAACGTGGCCGCTGTCCGGTCGAGAGCGATGTAGGAGTGCAGTTCAGCCAAGGCGTCGTAATCGATCCACGACTCGCGGTACTTGCTTCCCTTGGTGATCCGGAAGGGATCGGGAACGACACCGGTACCGCAGTCCGCCGGGAAGGAAGCGGCGGCACCTCGCAGACCAGCAAGTATGTGTACTCCTGGCTGCGTAGCCCGCTGGAGACGATCAGCCGGCCGACCGCCGAGTTCCGGGCCATCTCTCGGCCGCGGTACCGCAGATCCCGCTCCCCGTCCGGGCCCAGGCCCGCCAACGCCTTCAGGAGGATGTCCGTGAAGTCGTCGTCGAGATACTTGATCGTCACATGGGGCTTGGCCTGGCGCCTTCGTGACTGGTTGACCCGTCCGCGACGGACCTGCCCCTTGAAGGCCCAGACCGCCTGCCGGTACGTGAACGGCTCGGAGTCTGCGTACTCCTCGTCCTTCGCCCACTTGTAGAAACCCGCCAGAATCCCCATGTTCTGGTTCCACGTAGATGCCTCGAAGCGGTGCTTGAGGGGGCCCTGGGCTCGATAGACGGAGTACGCGCCCAACGCCGCCTTCAGACGACGCCGCGTGTCGAACAGGGCGACCCCGTGCTCGGATATGAACTCCAGCCACTCACGCACCGTCCGCACGTAGTAGGGCCATGAATTCGGCGATGGGCATCCGTTCGCCGGCAGCTCGCAGGCCCAGCAGTTGATCACGGTTGTGGGACGGACGCCGTTGCTGTCTTCAAAGAGGAGGTCGTCGTCGAACAGCAACGGCATCCCCTCCGGGATCGCTGGACTGAACGCAAGGCCCCAAGACTCCCAGCCCGCTGATGAGTACGTCGATTGGTGCATGGCCGATGAGTATCAATGCAACCCGGCTGAGTGCAACAAACAAACGAGCAGGTCAGGTGGCACATTAGGCAGTAAGCAACACTGTTGCTAAGCGGGAACAAGCAGGTAGTACGCCCAGTACGTGTTCATGATCGCGAGGCCGAAGCTGAGCGTGGACAGGGCAGCGATCACCGTACGGATGGTGGGCTGCCCGGCCACGTAGCGCCAGGCCCTCACCGATGTCCCGCGCGAGGCTGCGGCGGCCCTCGGGCGGTGCGGCGGCCGGCTCGGGGGTGCGGATGCGCCACACGAGAAAGGCGGAGACGAGGTAGGACAGGACGTCGGCGAGGACTGAGCGGGCGGCGCCGACGGCTCCGACCAGCGCGGCGCCCACGTTGCTGCCCGCGCTGTCGGCCACTGACGAGGCCGCGCCCAGCCGCGAGTTCGCGTGCTGCAGCAGGTCAGCCTCGACGAGGACAGGCAGATAGCTGATGGACGCCGAACTGTGCACGATCTTGGCGATGCCGAGGACGACCGCGACCGCATACAGCTGGCCAATGCCGAGCACCCCGGTGAGGGCGGCGGCCGGGATGGTCACGAGTGCTGCGGCGGCGGTGAGGTCCGCGGCGATCATCAGGGGGCGCTTGGCATGCCGGTCCGAGAACGCGCCGGCCGGGAGCGCCACGATGGCGTTCGGGAGCTGGCCGAGGAAGGCGAGCAGCGCGATCTGGGTGGTGGAAGCATCGAGATCGAGCACGGCCAGGGCGGGGAGGGCGACGGTACTGACCGCCGAGCCTGACAGGCTCGCGCACTCGCTTCCGACGAGACGCCGCAGGTCCGGGGAGACGCGCTTGCGGACCTTGGCCGGCTGGGTGGAGGTCGTCACCGGGCCTCACCGCCCGGCAGTTGCGGGGCGATCACGTTCGCGTAGAGCTGTTCGTTGGCGAAATGGGTCAGGACCTCGTGCGTGAACGGGTGGCAGTCGGGCGGCGGCGCACCCGGATCGACCCACACCAACTCGCTGTGCGTCTCCGGCTCGCGGTTGTACGGGGTGCCCTCCCACTCCCGAACCGTGAAGACGGCGCCGATCACCCGCTCGCCGTCCGCCGCGTGAAAGTGGGGCAGCTGGCAAAACCGCAGCCGGTTCGAGGCGACGTGGATGCCGACTTCTTCGGCGAGCTCGCGCGCCGCACCCTCGTTGAGGAACTCGCCTTCCTCAAGGCGGCCCCCGACCACGGTCAGCATCCCGGGGGAGTGCCACGACATCTCCCGGTGCCGGACAGCCAGGATCCAGCCGTCATCGGGGCGCTGCAGCATGACCATGATGTGCGAGATGCTGCGGTGTACGGCGCTCACGGCCGGTCCTCCCTCATGAGGCGGTCCAGGGTCCGCCGGCCTCGGGCGGTGACCAACTGGTCGCCGTTGTCCGGACCCCAGGCCAGGCAGTTGACCGCGTCCAGCGCGGTCAGGCAGGGCAGGGCATGCCGCTCGGCGTCGGTGAGCGACCGCCCGTACCCCCGGAAGAACGCCTGCGCGCGGTCCGGATGGTCGGCCCACTGGGTGGCCGTGAGGATGACGAAGTCCTGGATACGGGCCGCTGGCCGGGTCCTCTCGAAGTCGATGAGCGCGAGCCCGTCCTTGGACCACAGCCAGTTTCTGGGCTGGTTGTCGCCATGGATGTAGCCGACGGGAACGGAGCCGACACGGCGAAGTCGGGCAGCGTGGTACCGGATCAGCTGCTGCTCGTCCTCGTTGAGCCGGTTCCCGGCGCGGGCCAGGTACGTCTCCGCTCCGTCAGCAGCGGCGTTCAGGGAGGCTTCGGCCTCGACCTGATCGGAGCGGTCGAGTTCCCCGGCCTCGTGGAGCCGGGCGCACAGCACTCCCGCCTGTTGGTGCACCGCCCGCCACTCGACGGTCTCCGGGCCGAGCTCCTTCGCCGGGGCGCCGCGGACCGCCGTGAGCAGCAGGACCAGGTCTCGGGCCTGGCGGTCGACGAGCTGGGGCGCCCGGGTGTGCCCCAAAGCGGGAACGATGTGACGGTATGCGCGGCTCTCGCACATGTAGAACTTCTCGCTGGGCGAGACCTTCAGATACCAGGAGGCCCCACCGATGCCCTCCAGCTCCCACACCCGGGAGCGGTCCCAGTTGTGTGAGGCGTCGCGTACCGCCGCGACGGCCCCGATCCGTTCCTCGGCCCAGCGAAGCAGCAACGCGGGCAGGGGCTTCGACGTCTGTTTCACGCCGCACTTCCCTCCATGGGCGAGGCGGACGCACGCCGGCCGCGCACCTCGGCCGCGGTGTGGAAAACAGGCACAGGCTTCTCCTCGGTGATGCGCGGCCCGCCGCCTCGCGTGCGGGCCGCAGGGGCAGGCGAAGTGGTCAGCGGTCCTGGGAGAGCGCCAGGAGCTCCGCGAAGGTCCCACCGCCGTGTACGAGATCGTCAAAACGGCCCTGCTCGGAAATCCGGCCGTCTTCCATCACGACGATGTGGTCCGCGATCTTCGTGTTCTCCAGGCGGTGGGTGACCATGATGGTGATCCGGTCAGCGGCGATCGCCTTGATCTGCTCGAAGATCAGGTGCTCACCGCGAGGGTCCATCTGAGAAGTCGGCTCATCCAAGATCAGCAGCTCGGGCTTGCGGTACAAGGCCCGGGCGCACGCCTCGCGCTGCCACTGCCCGCCGGAGAACTCGACGCCTCCCCAGATGTCGCGTGCCTGGAGACTGTCCAGACCGTCGGGGAGCTCTTCGATGGCCTCGCGCAGGCCGACTGCGTCGATGGCCTCCCACACGGGTCCGTCGTCGTGGGTACGGGGCTGGCCGAGGGTGATGTTCTCGCGCACCCGCAGCGGCCACCTGGCGAAGTCCTGCGGGACCAGGCCGGTGCTGCGCCAGACGCTGCCCGGGTCGGTGTCGGCGAGGTCGCTTCCGTTCCAGGTGACCTTGCCCTTGTCGCAGAGGTAGATCCCTGTGAGCAGTCGCAACAGCGTCGATTTCCCCGAGCCGTTTGCTCCGACGATCGCGAGGATCTGGCCGCGCTCCAGGGTGAGGGAGACACCGTCCACCGCGGGTTTGTCCTTGCCCGGGTACTGGTAGACGACCTCGTCGAGCCGGATCTCCTCGACCGGACCGGTGATCTCGCGCGGTCCGCGCCGGGGAGTACGAGCGGCGGCCTCGTCGAGGAAGGACTGCATGTCGGTGAGGTACAGGCTCGTGTGGAAGATAGCGGCGCCGTTGATGACGACCTGCGAGAGGGCGGCGAGCGCGGTCTGGACGGCGATGACGGCCGTGGCGGCGATGGCGGGTTCGATCCGGCCGGTCACGGCGAGCCAGGCGAGCGCCCCCCAGGTCGCGAGGAGGAAGATGCCGCCGGCCAGCGCGGAGAGGAGGGAGATCCGCAGGGTACGGGGCGCGGCGGCCAGGTTCCGCCGGTCACACCGGTCGGACAGGGCCCGGTACCAGTAGACGAGGTAGTCGGTCATCGAGTTGGCGCGGACCTCGTCGCCATACTGGGATGCGGTGGCCCACCAGCGCATCATCCCCCGCACGTTCCTGTCGGAGATGTTGGAGTAATGGATCTCGTAGTCGACTCGGGCGGTCAGGACGGCGCCGATACCGGCCGGGAGCACGGCGAGGAGGAGGAGGGGCAGCATCATCACGTTGAGCAGGGACAGGACGCTGCCGGCGGTGACCAGGCGGATCAGGGAGGACATGAAGCGCTGGGCGTCGGTGACCATCACGTGGGTGCGCACCACCCCCATCTCGGCCGCCTCCTGCCGGTCGGAGAAGCCGTCCCCCGCGTATGCCGCGGCCTCGACCCGGCAGACCGCCTCGACCAGGGCGCTGTCCGTCTCCGAGGTCAGGCGAGGAGTGATCCTCCGCTCGGCGTATGTGGCCACGGCCCCCGCGATCCGGTTCATCGTGGCGGCGAGCGCGACCACGAGCAGCGCGGGCAACGCTCCTTGGAGGCGGTCGCCGGCGCTTCCGGCGCCGAGTACGGGCCCCATCGCGCGGGCGGTGGCGGCCAGCAGCACCGCGGCGGATACGCCCGTGACGATCTGGCACCCGATCAGGAGCCGGACGGCCTGCCGGTCGGTCCGCCACGACAGGCGGCCGATCCGGGCCAGGACGGACGGGAGCGTGGCGCACATCTTCCGGAAGGAGACCTCGGCGAGCGGATTGACGGAGTACTGCCCGCTGTAGGTGATCTCCGCTGGCGGAGGCGGAGGCGGAGGCGGTGTAGCGGCCGGTTTGCTGTGTGCTTGGGATGTGGTCATCGGGTCCCCCCTGGATCGCCGTTCGGATGCTGTCGGAAGCTCAACGACAGCCGCTGAGTTTTCGAACACACGTTTTTCGGTCGGCTCCGAATTCCCGGGATACGGCGTGCGGCGGACGGTGGGAACTACACCGACCCGCCTCCCACAACCGCTGTGCCACGAAAGGAGGTTGGCCGAATCGCCGAGGGTCCCAAGTGCTGGACGGCAACGGGCTCGTTAGCGCGTGTCGGGGCCGGGTGGACTTGTAGAGTGCGGGGCTTCTCGTACCCCGTGGACCCCTGTGGAGCAGACTGTGCGCGTGCCTCTTGGCCGCTTTCGAGCCGCCGTTCTCGGCGGAACCCCCCTTCGTGGCGACATGGGGGTGAGCACTTGTGGCGATCACTGATTCCGAGATCGCGGGCGTGCTCACCGCCTACCTGGAGCGCTACCCGCAGGAAGCCGGACAGCTGGCTGAGCCGCTGCGCCTCCTGGCCGAAGGCCGAGAGTTCGCCTCGCGGCGGACCTTCCCGATGCACGTGACCGCCGGCGCGCTGCTGGTACGGGACGGCGCTGAGGTCCTGCTGATCGAACACCGCGCGTACCAGCTCACTTTGCAGCCGGGCGGGCATCTTGAACCGACCGATACCACGCTGTTCGGCGCGGCCCTGCGTGAGCTGTCCGAGGAGACTGGCATCGACCCCGAGCTGGTCGTCCCCGTCTCGGCGCACCCCGCCTATGTCGAGTTCGGCCAGATACCGGCCAGGCCTGCGCAGGATGAGCCGGACCACTACCACCTGGACGTCGGCTATGCCTTCGCGACGGCCGAGGCTGAGGTCGGAACCATCCAGGAGTCCGAGGTGTCCGGCGCCGCCTGGTACCCGTTGGATCTGGCAGAGCGCTTGGTAGGACCGCGGATCGCGCGGGCGGCCGCGGCAACCGGGAGCAGATAGCCTCGGCGAAGGCCTCGGGGTGGAGAAGGACGACGTCACGTCGTCTCCTGCGGCGGTCGGCGACGATCCCAAGCCACCTTGTCACCGTGGCGTCGACCGGTCTGGTCTGGGCGGATGCCTCCGCGAGGATCGCCATCTCCTGCTCGTAGGGGAGGGCGCCCTCGGGGTGGGCGAATGGGGGGTGGACAGCCTGTACGCTGACGCCCAATCGCACTCTGACACCGAAGGTGACGCACTGTGACAGTTGATGTGGCGGTCAGCGACTTCTACTGCAACCAGGCACTCAGTGGCCGGGTGGAAATCCAGCCGGTTGTCGAGACGGAGCGGGTCCTCGCCTTCCACCACACCAACCCCTCGTATCCGGTCCACGTCGTGGTGATTCCGAAGGAGCACGTTCCCTCGCTGACGGATCTCGGCGACGCGGACCCCAGCCTGCTTCACGAGGTGGTCGCGGTGGTCCAGGAGGTCGCTGCCATGGTGGAGAAGGAGCACGGTTCGTGTTCGGTCAACACGAACCTGGGGCTCTATCAGGAGTCGAAGCACATGCACTGGCATGTGTTCCACCGCGGGGAGAGCGAGAGCGAGATCCTCGACATGTACGGGCACCACGACCGCTGACGTCATCGCCGCGCGGGAGCTGACCTTGCGGCTCCCAAGGTCAGCCGAGCAACCTGGCCGGCCGCCTCGCGGGCCTGACGTGCCGTGGTGCCCGGGTCCGCCTGGCGCAGGGTTCCCCGGAGCTTCTCGCAGGCCCGTACGAGAGGCTTTCCGTCGGCCAGGGCTTCGTCCGCGACGACGACGCAACGGTCCGGATTCCGTTCGGCGTACGCGGCGGCGTTCTCGATCTGGTCGCCGCGGCTGACGGACGTTGGCAGCGGCACGAGCACGGCGGGGATGGCGAGAGCTTCGAGTTCGGCGAGGGTGGTTGCGCCGGCTCGGCCGATGACCGTGTCGGCGAGGTGTAGGGCGTCGTTCATGTCCTGGTGCAGGTACTCGACCTGCCAGTACCCAGGCTGTCCTTCGAGGCTGGGGTCCAGGTTGCCTTTGCCGCAGACGTGCAGGACCGCGTACTGGTCGCACAGGGTGCCGAGCTGGGCGCGGACGGCCTTGTTGATGCGCTGAGAGCCGCTGCTGCCGCAGAAGACGAGCAGCACCCGGGCGCTTTCGGACACCCCGAGGCGCTCTCGGAGTCCGGCGGGGTCTGCCGTGGTGAGGTCGGATCGGAGCGGAAGCCCGGTGACCTCCGCCTTCGCGCAGAGCCAGCGGGGTGTGCCGGTGGCCGGGGTGTGCTGAGGCAGACGGTCTCGGCGAGGCGCGGACCAGCCGAACCTCGCCTCCCGGAGGTCGACCGGTTCAACGCGCAGGCCGTGGGCCTGGGCTATGACGCACAGCAGGCGGAACAGATCATGCTGAAGGCGGTGACGGACTGCCGGGCCCGCCTCATGGCCGACGGAGTCGACCTGAGCGCCTACAACAGCACCGAGAACGCCGCCGACTTCGCCGACCTGCGCAACGCGCTGGGCATCTCCCAGTGGAACGTCTACGGGTACTCCTACGGCAGCAACCTGGCCCTCACGTACCTGCGCCTGCACCCCGAGGGAATCCGCGCGGTGGCGATCGACTCGATCGCACCTTCCCAGTTCGTGACCCTGCCGTGGACATGGGGCAGCACCGCCGAGGGAATCCACAACATTTTCGAGGCGTGCGCGGCGCAGCCCACCTGCAAGGACCGGTACCCGGACCTTCCCCAACTCCTGGCGGAGCAGGTCCGCAAGCTGGAGGCGCAGCCCCTGACGCTGAACTGCGGGCTGGAGGACCAACCCGAAGGGCATCGGCGTGGTTTCGCACGGTCTCGCTTACAGCATCTTCTGCAGCGAGTGGACGCCGTACGAGAGCAAGGATGCGGCGCTCCAGGGCGGACAGGAAGAGTTCCCGTCGTTCCCCCGCTCGGTGCAGGCCCAGGCCCCGCTGCTCACCTTCCTCCATCCGGACTGCGACGTCTGGAAGGTCCCTGCGGCTGCGCCCTCGATCAGGGGCGTCACCCGCAGCGACATCCCCACCCTCGCCCTGTCGGGTGCGTTCGACGCCCAGACCGGGGCGGACAACGGGCCGTACGTCGCCCACACGCTGAGCAAGGCCAAGGTCGTCACGATCCCCTACGAGCCGCATGTGGTGATCGCCACGTCGAAGTGCGCCCAGGACATCGCCGTCTCGTTCTTCGAGAACCCGGACGCGCCGAAGACCGAATGCCTGAAGAGCCTTGAGGTGCCGGAGTTCAGGACCGAGCCCTGAAACCGCTCGTGCTCCGCTCCGAAGCCACCGTCCTGGTCACCGCTATCGGCGACCAGGACGGGCGTCGGGCCGGACGAGTCCATTTCCCTTCCCACCTCGTCGGAGTCACCATGGCCCCAACCTGGGAATCACGTGGCCCGCGCCGCTCGGGGGCCACGCTGCTGCTGGTCGCGGTGGCCGTGGGGTCGTGGCTGCAGTTCACCGAGCGGCAGACGCTCGATACGGTCCACACGGTCGGATCCCAAGCCACCGACCGGGTGGACGTGGAGGCCAACGTCCAACGCGTCGACGCCGCGGCCAGAGAGCTGGCACTGCGGGTACGGGTCACCCCGCGCGGGATCCTCGGCGAGGAGGGCGGGACCGCCCCGGTGGCTGATCTCAGCCTCCAGACCTCCGCGCAGACCCTCGGCGATCTGGAGTTCAGGGCGCACGAGCGGCTCACGATCAGGGACGTGCGGGTCGCGATCACGGATGGATCGATCAGCGACTACCCGTTCGACACCTACGAGACCGACATCGAGTTCTGGGCAGAGCTGGACGGCAAGCAGGTGCCGGTGCGGATGCTGTTCTCCAACAACGACACACTCTTCTCGATCTCCGCGACACCCACCCCGTCCGAGCAAGAGGCTGCCGGCGTGGCGCTGGGGCTGGGGCTGGCCCGATCGGGCAGCCTGCTCGTCTTCACGGTCTTCATGATGATCGTGATGTGGGCGTTGGCGGCATCCGTGCTCATCGGGGCCTGGTACGTGACGACCCGCCGCGAGGGCCTGGTCTGGGCCGCCCTCGGCTGGATGGCCGCCACCCTGTTCGCCCTCTCGGCATTCCGCAACAACGCCCCCGGCACACCCCCGATCGGCTGCGTGATGGACTGGTTCGCCTTCCTGTGGGCCGAGACCGTCATCGCCCTCTGCCTGATCGCCGTGGTCATCACCGGCGTCCGCACCGGCCTCCAACACGACGACATCCATCCCACCTGAATGTTGTTGCAGAAGGGTGGGTATGGGCGGGTTGGCGTGGTCGCTGACCTGTCCGTTCACCGTGCAATGGCGACTCCTGTCCACGCAGGAGCGGCCGCCCGGCCCCTCTGCGATGCGGGACGATCAGCCCGATGCCCAGGTAGGCGCCGTCCGCGATCACCGTGACGCCCACACTCCTCGCCGGGAGGTCCGACTCGCGCCAGACGTGGGCGTCGGCCTTGTTCTGGATGCGGTCGGTCTTGCTCTGGTTCCGGGGGCTGACTTCCTCTCCTGGTAGATGGTCGTGAGGCGGGCGATCGCCTTCTCCTGGGTGGAGTACCTGTGGACGCTCCGACACAGCCGCTGCGTGCTGGACAGCGGCCGGTCCGCGGACTGCCGAGAGACCCCTCACGCTGTACCCGCAGTCGGCCGGCGCCGGTGGCCCGTCCTGCTCGACGCGGCGTCGGGCCGCGGGTGGACTCGACTGGGTCGACGGGGTGAAATGGCCTCAAGGCCCGTGGCGTGATCTCCTCTTTGTGTCCGAAAGCCAATAATGGCTTCCTATGGCAGAAATGTACGAGATTCTCGTCGACCATCTGACCGAGCACTTCTACGTCCCCCGCGAGCAGTTGAGGCCCGAGGTGAGTTGCGCCGCCGCCGGCTTGGACTCCCTGGCCCTGTTGGAACTGGCGACCCTTCTCGAGGACCGGTACGCGGTGAGCATCGTCGACCGTGCCGACGTACCGCGTCCCGATACCTCGCTCGGTGAACTCGCCGCATGGTTCGAACGCATCGTCGGCGCGGAACGGATCAGCGGGTGAGGCCGGACGACGTCGCCGTCACCGGGCTCGGCCTCATCACCCCTGCGGGTATCGGAGCCGCGGAGAACTGGGCCACTCTTGTGCGGGGGGAGTCCCTGGCTCGCACCGAGGCGGCGATGGCCGGCATGGCGGTGGACTTCGCCTGCGCCGCCACCGGCTTTGACCCCCGTCAGGCAGTGGGCCGCGAAGCCTGGCGCATGGACCGATTCGTCCAGATGGCGATCGCCGCTGCCCGGCAGGCCGTGGCCGATGCCGCCCTTGTTCCAGGGGACTGGGACGCTACGCGGGTCGGTGTCGTCATCGGTGTCGGCTCCACCAGCATGGAAACGTGGATGAAGGAGTCCGCGAAAGTCCACGCCGGCCGCCACGCGGCAGTGTCCCCTCTGGCCATTCCGCGCAGTGTGCCCAACATGGCCGCCGGGGAGATCGCCATCGATCTGGGCGCGCAGGGTCCCAACCTGGCAACTTCCACAGCCTGTGCCTCCGGTGCCACCGCTCTGGGCACCGCCATGGCCCTGCTGCGCAGCAATGCCTGTGACATCGTGCTGGCCGGCGGCAGCGAGGCCCCCCGCGCCTGCCCCGTCACCGCGCTCTGCTTCTCGCGCATGACGGCGTTGTCGACCCGTACCCACGATCCCGCCGGGGCCTCGCGTCCCTTCGACGCGGACCGGGACGGTTTCGTTCTGGGGGAGGGTGCCGGCGTCCTCGTCCTGGAACGCGCCGCTCATGCCCGTGCCCGTGGGGCCCGGGTGCGGGCCCACCTCGCCGGGTACGGGGCGTCTGCCGACGCCTATCACCCCACCGCTCCGGAGCCGGGCGGTCGCGGCTTGGAGGCGGCGATGCGGGCGGCGCTCGCGGATGCGGGCCTGGCGGCCCTCGACATTGACCACGTCAACGCGCACGCCACTTCCACGCAGCTCAACGACCTCATCGAGGCTGCCGCCCTCGGCCGCGTCTTCAAGACCCCTCCCCCGGTCACGGCGAGCAAGAGCATCATCGGCCATGCCATCGGCGGCGCAGGCGCCATCGAGGCCGCCTTCAGCGTGCTGGCGCTGGAGCACCAGATGATCCCGCCGACGGCCAACCTGGAGCGTCAGGACCCGCGTATCGATCTCGACGTCGTGGCGAAGGCTCCCCGCGCCCGGCGCATGCGGGCCGTTTTGAGCAACTCCCTGGGATTCGGCGGTCAGAACGCCGTCCTGGTCATCACCGCACCCTGACCCTCACCGCAGCGCTGCCGCCCGGCGCCGTCCCCGGCCGCCGCAGGCCCGGAGCCGAAGGAAGTGATTCCATGGCCGTCGCCCCGCCGTCCACCCCCGGGGACCTCTCGCCCCCGCACACCCTCGAACGCGTCGTCCTGGACGCCCGTCCGGACGCGGATCTGCGCTTGTACTGCGTGCCGCCCGCGGGTTGCGGACCGGAGTTCTTCCGCTCCTGGCAGGGCCTGCTGCCGTCCAGCGTCGAATTGTGTTCCGTGAGCCTGCCCGGTCGCGGTTCCCGCAGGCGGGAGCCGTCTCTGACGGACCCCGCCCAGTTCACCGCTCGCCTTGCCCATGTCCTCCATGACCCTCACGACCCGCGGCCGTACGCGGTCTTCGGCCACAGCTCCGGCGCCCTGCTGGGCTTCGCGGCCGTCCGCCGGCTGCGCGGCAGTGCCGGCCCCCTGCCCGTCCTGCTGGCACTTTCCTCGATGGCGGCGCCCCACCTCGGTACGTACACCACCGCCCTTCCCTCCCGGCTCCTCACAGGACTGGACGGCCTCGCCGAACTGGTCGGCCCCCTCCCCGAGCGCGTCCGCGGCAACCACCGGCTGCTGTCTGCCGCTTGCACCCCACTCTTCGCGGACCTCCTCCTGCTCCTGCAGTACCGCCATCACGACGAGCCTGCCCTGGACGTCCCCCTCGCCCTGTACGGCGGCCAGGACGATCCCGTCACCGACCCCAGCTCCGTCGCGGCATGGAACGACTTGGTGACGCGTCCCGCTACCCCGCACTACTTCCCCGGTGGGCACATGTATCCCCCGGCGCAAGCCCCGGCGCTCGTCGCCCGGCTCCTGGACGACCTCGCGGCCGCAACGCCGGAAACACCGGGCGGCGGCCGTCTCCTCGCCGCGAGCCGGTCATGACCGGTCCGGCTTCCGGCGTGCCCGCACCCAGCCCGCCCGCACCCAGCCCGCCCCGCCCTCACCGAGCGGGGGCGGCCGCGGCCGTCTGCCTGGGCCTGTTCATCCTCGGCCTGGACCTGACCGTCCTCAACGTCGCCGTTCCCGACCTCCAGAGCGACCTCGCCCCCACCACGGCACAGGTCCAGTGGACCGTCGACGCCTACGCACTCGTGCTGGGCGGCACCGTCCTGGCCATGGGTGCCATCACCGACCGGTGGGGCCGGCGCCGCTCCTTTCTGAGCGGCCTGGCCCTCTGCGCCGCCGCCTCGACCGCCGGGGCCCTGGCCGGCACCCCCGGACACGTCATCGCCGCACGCTGCGCCATGGGCGCCGGCGCCGCGCTGCTCATGCCCGCCACCCTCGCCGTCCTGCACCACCTCTACCCCGAACCCGCCCTGCGCCGTAGGGCGATCTCGGCCTGGGCCGTCGTCGGCGGCCTGGGCGGCCTCAGCGGCCCCGTCATCGGCGGCTGGCTCGTCGAGCACTTCTCCTGGCGCGCCGGATTCTGGATCAACCTGCCGCTGGCCGCCGTGGCCATCGTCCTCGCCCTCGCCCTGGTACCGGAATCCCGAGCCACGCACCACTCGACGTTCGACCTCCCCGGCGCCGCCCTCTCCGCCGGCAGCCTGCTGGCTCTGGTGTGGGCCGTCACCGAAAGCCCCCACCGCGGCTGGACCAGCGGCTCGACACTGGTCGCCTTCACCACCGCGGCCGTCCTTCTGGCCGCCTTCCTCACCCGGCAACGCCGCATCGCCCACCCGATGCTGCCGCCTGCCCTTCTGCGCCTGCCCGGCGTCAGTGCGGGCGCCGCGGCCCTCGCCCTGATGTCGTTCGCCATGTTCGGTGCCCTGTTCGTCCTCACGCTCTACCTGCAGGGCGTCCTCGGTTACAGCCCGTTCCAGGCCGGCCTACGGACCCTGCCGCTCCCCGGTGGACTTGCCGTCGGTGCGGTCGCCGCCGTCCCCCTCGCCGCCCGCCTCGGGCACAAGCCGCCCATCATCGGTGGCCTGAGCGTCGTCGCCGCCGGCTTCGTCGTCCTGGCCGGTACCGGCCCCGACTCCGGCTATTCCCGCAGCGCCGTCTTCCAGCTCATCGTCGGCGTCGGCGCCGGCCTGGTGGCCGCGGCGGCCACGGACCTCGTGATGGGCGCCGTGCCCCAGGACCGCGCGGGCCTCGGCTCGGCCATCAACGACGCCACCCGTCAAGTCGGATCCGCTCTCGGCGTCGCAGTTCAGGGCTCCGTCCTGGCCGCCGTCTTCACCTCCCACCTCACCGATTCCCTCACCCGCGCACACGCCCCCGACCACGTGATCGACATCGCCCGTCACGGCAGTCCGAGCTCCCGGACCTGGACGGACGAACTCCCCGAGGCGGTGCGTCCACTCGTGGCGACAGCCGCCCGCGAAGCCTTCACCGACGCGATGACCTTGACCGCCGTCGCAGCCGGGACCGTCACCGCGCTCACCGCCGTAGCCCTGTACCGCTACCTCCCCGCCCACCCCCAAGCGGCCACCGCCGCGACCCGGACACCGTCGACGACCAAGTCCCCCACGCATGCACCGCCCGCCGCCGCACCGCCCACGGGTACGGCCGCACCCCGGTAACGGTGTTCAACGTCCGGCCCAGCACGCTCCCCTGGGCTGAGCCGCGCCATCACCGTGGGGACCGGCGCCTCGTGGGCCGACACCGCCGCTGCAGAACGCCCGCCCAAAGTGGGGTCTCCTCGGGCGGCAGGTCCATGCCGGCGGCCAGGAGCCCGGCGCCGACCCGGTGGTTCAGCTCGGCCGGGCCGGCCTGCGGCCAGATCTCGACGGCGGCCGCCGATCCGGACGCGCGGGCGGACCCGATCTCGATGTTGAACGGGTCCATCCCGATCAGCTGCTCCTGCACGGCCGCAGACACGGTCTCGAGCTGCTCCGTGGCGTGCGAGGTGGGCTGCGTACTTGGACAGCCTCCTCGGGGTAGTCGCCGGTATCCACTGGGTGGTGTTCGGATTGGCCTTCGGCGTGGGTGACGTAGAGGTATGCCTTCCTGCCCGAACGGGCCGGCTCGCAGTGCGCGGCGATTCCCGCGAGGGTCAGCTTGCGAGTTGCCCGCTGCGGGCGGGGCTGACCGACTCGTCCGGCTCGCGACGTGCGCGGTCGACGCGCTGGCGGTGAACCTGTTCGGCCCGGCCAGGTGGGCGGAGGCGGGGGCGAGGTCGGTGCCGGCCTTCATCTTCAGAGAGTGCAGGGCACGCCGGGCGGAGTACAGGTCCTGTCGGTCTTCGTGGTGGGCATCGGAGAATGCGAACCTCCACCCGCCCGGGTACCGGTACAGCTGCCATCCGACGATGCCCGCCAGCCCGGCGAGCAGCCGGCACGAGCAGTTGGACCAACGACATGCGGCCCCTCGTTCCGCCGGCATCGCCGCAGTGCTGCCGGCAGCGGGCCGAAACGCGAACCGGCTGTGGGTGAGCTGCGTACTCCGGCCACCGCGGCGCTGCTGGGTGCGGGCTATGGCGCGGTTCCTCCGGTCGAAGCGTCATGCTCCGGAGCTTTGCGCCAGCGGGCCTCGCAGAACGAGTAGAGGCCGAACAGCAGCAGGCCCACCGCTGCCGCGATCAGCAGCACGGGCCCGGCGGGTGTGGCGGCGAACGAGCGGAGCGTCGCGTCGAGGCCCTTGGCCTGGTTCGGTTCGAACTGGACGGCGGCCAGCAGGATGAACAGGCCGGCGACTGCCGCGATCACGCCGCACGCCATGCCGCCGATGATGCCCAGCACCGCCACGACCCGTCGGGTGGGCGCGCTCATCTCACCGGTCCGCAGGTTGTCCTCGAACTTTCGCATCACGCTGCGGACGACGATCACCACGCCCCCGATCACCAGGACGGCGCCCACCACGCCGACGAGCACCCGCCCGCCCGGCCAGTTCAGCACCTTCGCCGTGTAGTCCTTCGACGTCTCGTCGCCGGGACGGCCGCCGGCAGAGCCGCCGACGAGCGCGGTCTGCGCCACGCCGATACAGATCATCGTGTAGAAGACTGCCAGGCCCAGAGAGCCGAGGCGTCGGGTCCACGTGTCACCGCCGGCTACCGCCTGTCCGAACACTGCCTCCGACAGTCGCCAGAGCGCCATCGCTGCCAGCCCCACCACCAGCGCCCACAGCAGCACCCGGCCGAAGGGCTGCTCACCGATGGTGCTCACCGCGCCGGACCGGTCGGCCTCCTTGCCGCTGTCCCCGCCGAAGCCGATCTGTACGGCCAGCAGCCCGACCAGCACGTAGATCACTCCCCGGGTGCAGAGCCCCACCCGGGACGCGGCCTCCATGGCGTGGCTGTCGGCCACGCGCTGTCCTTGGGACGGGGTGGGGGCCGCGTTCTTCCCTCTGGCCATACGTACGTACCTCCCTGTGGCCGACCGAACCGGCCAGCGCGAGGATGGTGCTTGCAGGCGCCTGGGAAGCTCCGGCCTTGGCGGCTTCGACCTCGCACGAGGCGCCGACGCGGTTCCCCGCAGAGGTCCGGACAGGTGTCTCCAGGGGCGCCGGCGACGCCGGACGCCCTCCCGCGTATCATCCGTCCGCTGGGCGGCGGCCACGCGTGAGCAGGTTTCTTCCCACGGTAGGTCGGTTCCCCTGGGGAAGCTACCGCCCCCGACCTGGCTACCGCACTCCTCACCGCGGCATCCGCGCCTCTGTGACCGCACAGGTCCGAAGCACCAGCCAGCCCGCAGGTCTAGCGGAGGTTCGTGCGTTTGCCGAACCACTTCGAGCGGCGATGTCCCGTACCGCGTGCGGCGCTCGGGTCTTCGCCGAGGGACTGGTCGGTTTGCGCGCGGGCGGCATCCCGCTGCTGGATGAGGTCGTCGCGTTCGCGGTCCACCACCGCGCTCTCCCGCCTTGAAACGCCAGAGCCCTGGCGCGCGAGCCGACCGCGGCGCGAAGCTCGGCGGGCCGCCGTCAGAAGAAGCACCAGTCCTAGGAGGGCGGCAGCACCAACGGCAATCCCGTAGAGGAAGAGCGCGCCGGTGGAGCTGGTCACGTGGTAGCCGAAGACGGAAAAGTCGTTGGTGAGCTCGTGGGCGCTGCCCAGGTTGCCGATGACACCGGCCACGGCGATGATCAGCGCGGCGATCAGGATGATGAGTCCGAGGATGAGAATCATGAAGCACTCCCTGCTTCGTCTCCCCGCTTGCGCAAACGCGCGCTGTGCCGGCGGACGGGCCGCCAGTCGCTGCGCTCTTACCCTGGAAGAGGGACTGCAACCAAGACCGGCTGTTCGCCGGCATCCGGCCTTCAGGCTCTCCAGGGACGGCCCGGCGTACTGCTCCGAGCCCGTGTGCGGTGAGGGCAGCCTGCGCAGCCGCCGGGCGCTCGTGCGGAGGCGATGTGCGGAGCAGGATGAGCAGTTGCTGGGAAGGACGCGGCCATGTCGTCGATGACGAGGGCGAGTTGGCGCGGGGCTGGTTGTGCTGCCGGCCGTGGTGGTTGAGCGGGCGGCGTTCGCGTAGCGGATGGCGGATCCCGCTGCCGCCTCCCCTTTCGGTGAAGCCCGGCGGCGGTCCGGCCTACCGCCGCGCGTGCCCGCCGTCGCGGCGGGTACGCCCCCTCCCGTACAGGGGCGTCGCGGAAGCGGCCGAAGAGCGAGGGGTGTCGGAAGTGATTCGAAAGTTGCAGGCGATCGCGCTGGACTGCGCTGATCCGGTACGGCTCGCGGAGTTCTACGCGGATCTGCTCGGCGGCCGGGTGGTCGCGGATCCGGAGGATCCCGACTGGGTCGAGGTGCACGGGTTCGAGGGGACGCCGCTGGCCTGCCAGCGGGTGGACGGCTACCGACCGCCCGAATGGCCCGGCCAGCAGCGCCCGCAGCAGCTCCACCTGGACTTCGACGTGGACGACCTCGACGGGGAGGAGAAGCGGGCGCTCACCCTCGGAGCGACCGTGCTGGAGCGGACGGACCAGCTCCGCCCGGAGGCGAACTGGCGGGTCTACGCGGACCCGGCCGGCCATCCGTTCTGCCTCTGCCTCCACTGAGTCCACCGGCCCCGTACGGGGGGACGTCGCTCGCGATGAGGTCGGCCAGGGCACGGGCAGCCCACACCGGCCCTCTCGCCCGCCTGACTCCGCAACCTCGGCGTCACCCTCCGATCCTCTGGACGTACCGACCGCCGAGGCTGCCATTACCGACGATCGCCTACTCGAAGGCCGCTGACTGACGTGTGTCAGTACCCGTGAAGCCGCCCCTCCGGCCTGTCCTTCTACGGTGCTCGTGAAGGAGCTCCGATTTCAGGAAAAGGGTAAAATCGCCTTAAAGGTGGATTTGCTTGCCTGAGGTGCCTTCGTCAAGCCGTCGCGGCCAGGAGGGTGCAATGGATCCGTGGCTGATGTGGCTGATCGCCGCAGCGGTGTTGGCTGTGGCGGAGATCTTCACTCTCACTGCCGCGCTCGGGATGCTGGCCGGTGCCGCGTTGGTCACGGCGGGGTTCGCGGCAGCCGGGGTTCCACCGCTTGTGCAGTTTCTGGTGTTCACCGTCGTCGCTACGCTGAGTGTGCTGTTCGTGCGCCCCATTGCGGTGCGCCACCTGCTCCAGCCTCAGGCGGAGCGGTTCGGCACGGACGCACTGGTCGGCAAGGCCGCCTATGTCGTCTCGGAGGTGACCGGCCTGGGTGGCAGGGTCCGCATCGGAGGCGAGGAATGGACGGCTCGCGCCTATGACGAGACGCTGGTGATTCCCCCTGGAACGACGGTCGACGTCGTGGAGATCAGCGGCGCCACCGCCCTCGTCTACCCCCGGGAGTGAGCCATGGAAGTCTCGGCGTTGCTGGTGGCCGGCGTGATCGTCGCGGTCATCGCAGTCTTCACCGTGGTGCGGGCGGTGCGCATCGTGCCGCAAGCGCGCGCTCGCAATGTCGAGCGTCTCGGCCGCTACCGCCGCACGCTGAAGCCGGGTCTGAACCTCGTCATTCCGTACATTGACCGCGTCTATTCGGAGATCGACCTACGGGAACAGGTCGTCTCGTTCAGGCCGCAGCCGGTCATCACCGAGGACAATCTCGTCGTGGAGATCGACACCGTCCTGTACTTCCAGGTCACGGACCCGCGAGCCGCCGCCTATGAGATCGCGGATTTCCTCCAGGGTGTCGAACAGCTCACCGTCACCACGCTGCGCAACGTCGTGGGCTCCATGGATCTGGAAAAGACGCTCACCTCGCGCGACACCATCAACAACCAGCTCCGGGGCGTACTGGACGAGGCCACCGGCAAGTGGGGCCTGCGAGTGAACCGGGTGGAGATCAAGGCCATCGACCCTCCGCAGTCCATCAAGGACGCGATGGAGAAGCAGATGCGTGCCGAGCGCGACAAGCGGGCGGCGATTCTCGGGGCGGAGGGGCAGCGGCAGTCGCAGATCCTCACCGCCGAAGGCGACAAACAGGCTGCGGTTCTGCGGGCGGAGGGCAACCGTACCGCTGAGATCCTGAAGGCCGAGGGCCAGTCCCGGGCCATCGACGAGGTGTTCCAGGCCGTGCACCGCAACGACCCCGACCCCAAGCTCCTCGCCTACCAGTACCTGCAAATGCTGCCTCAGCTCGCCCAGGGGCCCGGCAGTTCCTTCTGGGTGATCCCCAGCGAGGTCACTTCCGCACTTCAGGGTGTGTCCCGAGCCTTCAGCGAGGTGCTGCCCCAGTCGCCGGCCACCCGGGAGACGTCCCCGGACGACAGAGCCGCCGCCCAGGCCGCCGATGATGCGGCGCGGGCCGCCGAGGCCGCCGCCGAGGCCCTCGCCGACGCGGCCGAGGCCGACGCCCGCCCCTCACTTCCCCTCGGCCACGGCCGTCAGGGAGCGCAGGGCACGGAGTAGGCGCGCATGACCTGGGCTCGCTGCGGTCGGTCACACCGTTGTTCATTGCGTCGTGCCCCTCAACAGGGCTTTATCAACGGTCTGTTGGGGAGGCGAAGGGCTTCGTGTGGTGTGCAGTAGGGACGCCCAGCCGGCGGTGTCCGTGAAGTCGTGGCCCCGCCGGCCGGGACGACGTCAGCGACGACACGGTCGGGGCGCAGCAGCACGGCGTCCGCCCGTCCCTCGCGCAGCCAGTCGGCGAGGCGGCCGTCGTCGCCGAGGCCGGTGACCGGGATGGTGCGGGCGCCGAGCCCATGGGCGACCGCCCGCAGCGAAGGTGAGAGGGGAGCGGCGGTCAGGACGGCGACGGAGTCGCCGAGCACGTCGTCGAGGCGGGCGCGCCGCCCCTCGGTGGTCACCCACGGCTGCGGGCAGAAGCGGCCCACGAGACCGCGGCCGCCCAGGGGGAACCTTCCACGCGCGCCCAGCGCGCTGTGGGGGAGGGCACGACGGCGTACGAGTGGACCTGCGGCCACGGCGGGACTGAGGTCGCGCCCTGCCGCCGTGGTGAGGCCGGGGATGCGGCAGGCCGCGCCCAGGACTCCGCGCCGGATGGCGGCGGCGCCGTCCTGGCCGCCGGTCATGGCCCGGCCCATCGCGACCGCGAGGCGGATCACATGCCGGGCGTGCGGTTTGCGTTCGCTCTCATAGGTCTTCAACAGCCGCTCGTCCGCGCCCTGCTGGAGGACACGCGCCAGCTTCCATGTGACGTTGTAGGCGTCGCGCAGGCCGGCACACAGGCCCTGCCCGACGAACGGCGGGGTGAGGTGGGCGGCGTCGCCGAGGAGGAACACCCGGCCGCGGTGCCACCGGTCGGCGATGCGGGCTCGGAAGGTGTACCGCGCCTGTCGCACCACGTCGAAGTCGGCGCCGCATGCCAGGTCCACCCAGGGGGCGATCAGCTCACGCAGCCGCTCGTGGTCCAGTTCCGATGCGTCCCGCAGCCGGAACTCCCACCGGTAGCGGTCCTCGCCGATACGCATGAAGGTCGCCGGCCGGCTTGGGCCGCAGACCTGATCGACGCCTTCCCAGCTGCGGACCTCGAGGCTGGTGCGCACGTCGATGACGGTCCAGCGTTCCTCGAAGCGCAGGTCCTCCCACTGGGCGCCGATGGCGTCGCGGGTCACGCTGTTGGCGCCGTCGCAGCCGAGGACCGCGTCCGCCCGTATGACGTGTTCGCCCTCGTCGTACCGGTACATCCACGGACCGGCCCGTCGGCGTCCTGCTCGACGCCGACGACCTCGACCCCGCTGCGCAGCTCGCACTCCGGGCGCCGGGCCAGGGCGTCCCGCAGCAGTCGTTCCAACTCGGGCTGGTCGAACATGCTGGTCTGCGGGAATCCGTGCGGTCCCTGCGAATCGCGCGGGAACTCGGCCATCACCCGGTGGCGGGCGTCCAGCAGCCGCAGCCCCCGCGCGGGGCGGGCGATCGCGGCGAACTCGTCCTGGATGCCTGCGGCCTGGAGGATCCGGCGCACCTCGTCGTCGGTGGCGACGGCGCGGGGCAGGGGGTAGATGCGACAGCGGCGCGGTCGGCCAGCAGCTCGGCGGTGGTGACGGCCTTGGTCTCGATACGGACGGCGCGCGCGTCGCGCACCACCCACCAGCCGTCGGCGGTACGCAGGACGTTGGTGCTCATGTCATTACCTCATCGGGGGGGGTGGGGGCGTCAGGAGTTCGCGGCCTTGAGCAGGCCCAGCAGGCGGGCCTGGTCCATCTCGTTGTCGCCGCGCAGGGCCTGGATGACGTCGCGGACCCTTTGCGGGGAGGGGCCGGCGCCGAGGAAGTCGCGGGTGGCCGGCGGCCCCCACTGGGCGAGGCCGCTCGTGGACATGGGCGCCCAGCCGGGTTGGACGTCGCAGGAGAAGAGATCGCCGTCGGCGAAGTGCTCCAGCATGAAGTGGTCGGGGTCGCGCCAGTAGTCGAAGAGCTGGCTGCCCTGGATGTGCCGGCCGATACCCCAACTGCGCTTGTAGCCGCGCTCGGCCAGGTACTCTCCGCCGGCGGCGATCGAATCCAGGTCGGTGACCTGGTAGGTCGGAGTGGACGTAGCCGTTGCCCGGCCCCAGGTGCATGGCCAGCGTGTGATGGTCCACCGCCACACTGCCCTGGTCGCAGCGCACGAAAGCCATCGTCGGGCCACGGTCGCGCTGCCCGTCCAGGAACAGGAAGTCGGACACGATCATCCCGAGGGTGTCGAGGTACCAGTCCAGGGCGCGGGCGAACACCCTCGTCTCCAGCACCACATGACCCAGGTGCTGGATCCGCGACGGTTCACGCGGCGGACGCTGGGTGACATTCGTACGACGGCGATCGGTGCCGAAGTTGAGGAGCAGCGGCTGCTGCTCGGGCAGCGTCGGCAGTTCCTCGCCGCAGTGCACCACGCGCACGGGGAAGCCCGACGGGTCGAGCAGGCTCACGACCTTGCCGCCGCCCGGGACGTCCGCGTCCTTTACGTCCGTCCCGGTCGCCCGTGCGAGCCGGTCCAGGTCGGTCCGCTCGGCGGCACGGAACACCGGACCGATGAAGCGGGAGGTGCGACCACGCCGGATCACCATGCAGGGCGAGCCCGCGAAGGTACCGCGCAGCCAGAGCTCGCGCTCGGTACGGGCGGCGATCCCGAAGCCGAAGTCACGGGCGAAGACGTCCGCCCGGTCCAGGTCGGGCTTCTCGAACTCCAGCCAGGCCAGGTCAGCCACCTTGATCACCGGGTTGCGGGACCGTCCGGGGCGCTCGCCCCGTAGGGCGCCGTGTTCGCTGTGGAGGTCCTGGTGGGCCGTCCTGGCGTCCGTGACGCCGACTGGGCCACACCTTCGACGAGCACCTGGAGGGCATCGACGACCCCGCAGAACTCGTCGCGGCGGGCTTCCGCCTCAGTGCGCGCCTGGCCGACACCCGACCCGCACTGATGCAGGTCCTGCGCCACCGCGGACTCGGGCACGTCCACTCCGACTCGGGCCTTGCCCCGCGCGCCCTGCGTGACCTCGACGTCGGCATCGCCTCCGGTCGCTTCACCATCGCCGACCCGACCGTCGCGCTGACCGCCCTGGGCGGCTCCCTGCTGGCGCTGGTGGAGCTGCGGTTCGCCCGCCCGGAACTCGACGGCGACGAGGCCGCGTCGAACCTGGCCGAGATGCTGCTGCGCATGCTGGGCGTCCCCCCGGAGGACGCGCGCGAAGTCGCCCGGCGCCCACTGCCCGACCTCGGCTGATGAGGGTGAGGGCCC
This sequence comes from Streptomyces sp. NPDC003042, assembly GCF_053591315.1. Lineage (NCBI taxonomy): Bacteria > Bacillati > Actinomycetota > Actinomycetes > Kitasatosporales > Streptomycetaceae > Streptomyces > Streptomyces sp. NPDC003042. The sequence goes on along the minus strand of NZ_JBSFTP010000045.1, from coordinate 19,977 downwards.
ATGACCAGGCCCGTCATCCGCGAACCGATCCGACGCGACTCTCGCTCCAACCGGCCCGCATCCTCGCCACCGCCCGGCAGGGGCTCGGCCGGAACCCCGACGTGACGCCGGAGGAGATCGCGCGGGCCGTCGGCGTGGTCCGCCGTACGCTCTTCCGACAAGCTCGCCGTCCGCTACGAAGCGACCGTTCTCGTCGCGGGCAGCGACGAGTGGCTGTGACCAGCTGTCGTACGAAACCGGCCAGGACGGCGCGTCAGCGTCAGGAGTTCATGGCGGCTCGGTCGGACTCGCTGCGCAGAACGCAGAATTCGTTGCCTTCCGGATCAGCAAGGATTGCCCAGCCTGAGCCATCAGAATTCCGGTGATCAGCGACAAAGGTGGCACCGAGGCCCAGCAGCCGGTCCACCTCCTGATCGCGCGAGGTCTCGGGGCGCAAGCACAGATGGATCCGATTCTTGATCGTCTTAGCCTCGGGCACCTGGTTGAAGTACAGCACTGGGCCCTCCGCCAGCAGCACCTGAGTCTCCCGGTCACCCGGTCTGACATCCGGACGCATCGGACGGCCCGTCACACTGCTCCAGAACCGGGCCAGCTCATAGGCATCCGCACAGTCAATCGCCACGTTCTGCAATACCGAAACCATGCGCCCCAGCCTTCCTGACTTCCACTCCAGACGACCTCATCATGCAGGCGAACAAGCCCACCGCGTGAGAAGTCGCGAAGAAGGCGAAGCTGGTCAAGCCGAACAACACGACCGGTGAGGACGGCACAACAGCCCTGCTGGGCAAGGCCGACGCCAGGAAGACCTGAAGATCTACTAGGACGCGCAAGTACCTGATCGAGGTGGCCGACCAGGTGCCTGCGCTGAAGGACAACGGGTCGTTACGGAAGGCGGTCGAGGACGGCATCTGCGACCGCTGGGCGCTGGAGATCTCCAAGAAGTTCGACGAGAACAAGGACGGCGTCGAGGGTACGCCGTCCTTCGTCATCGACGGCAAGAAGCTGACCGATGCCGAGGGCAAGAACGGGCCCATGACCGTGGCCGGGTACAACGCCGCGATCGACAAGGCTCAGGCTGCGGGTACAGCCTGGCGGAGGCCAGCGAACGGTAGGCCTCCCGCTGACGGTCTGCCGCTGGGGCGGGCGGGTGATCGTCCGTCAAGCTCCGTTGTCAGTGCCTCCCCATAGTGTGGAGACATCACTCGGGGAGCCTCGGAGAAGGAGCAGAAGCGTGTCCGCCAACAAGATCCAGCACAAGGTGAATCACGTCGCGCTGGTAGTGGACTGTTCGGGTTCCATGCGTCAGCACCAGAGCCAACTCATCCGCGTCGTGGACGAGTTCGTGGCGGGCTTGAAGGCCGAGTCGGACAGCCTCGGTCACGAGACCCGGATCAGCCTCTACTCCTTCGACCACAAGGTGGAGAACCTGGTCTGGGACATGGACGTGAAGCATCTGCCGTCCATGCGGGGTCTGTACAAGGTCAACAATGGCGCTACGGCCCTCATCGAAGCCTCTCTGAAGTCCCTGGACGACCTGGGCCACATCTGGGAGGCGTACGGCGAGCACAGTTTCCTCCAGATCGTGGTGACGGACGGCGAGGAGAACGCCTCCGGCGGCGACAGGCGGCACGACGGCGACATGGCCATCCTCGGCCCCTGGCTCGACAGGATCGCGGCGAAGATAGGTGCGCTTCCGGGCCACTGGACTTCCGCGATCCTCGTTCCGAACTCCCTGGCGAAGCGAACCGCCCAGAACTACGGCTTCCCGGCCGGAAACATCGCCATCTGGGATGCGGATTCCCAGAAAGGTGTCGAGGAGGCGATCGGTACCGTGCGCGCTGCCGCCACCAGCTTCCTCCGTGGCCGCGAGCAGGGCGTGCGCGGCACGAAGAACCTGTTCGCGGTCGGCCAGGACATATCGGTCGACGACGTGCGGGCGAACCTCGAACCGGTCCCGGCGGACAAGTACCGACTCCTGAAGGTCGACACGGAGGTCGAGATCCGATCCTTCGTTGATTCGCATCCGGGCGTGACGTACGAACGCGGATCGTGTTACTACCAGCTGGGCACCCGCGTTCAGGTTCAGCCCGACAAGGAAGTCATCGTGGTCGAGAAGGACACTGACCGCGCATACACGGGTGACGCGGCACGCAGTCTTCTGTTCGGCACGGGTATCCAGGGGACCGTCTCCGTGAAGGCGGGGCGCAATCCCAAGTTGGAGGTGTACGTGCAGAGTCGTTCGGTGAACAGGAAGCTCAAGCCGAAGACGCGTCTGCTCATCATGCTCTGAAATTCATGAGAAGGGCGTAGAGCGGGTGGCCCAGGGCCAGTTGGGGAGATCGGCCAGTCTCGTGGACCTCACCCGATGTCGGTTCGGATCGTGGCGGCGAGGACGCTCGCCGAGGTGCAGGGCATGGGGCCCCGGTCCCGACCGGACGCGCCGACCGTCAGCAGGTGTTGCCGACCGCGTCGATCTTCCCGCCGAACCGGCCCTGGTAGTTGGAGGCGTAGTCGCCGACTCGTACCGGACGGCAGTCCTTGCCGGTCGCCCAGTCGATGAAAGCGCCGGTCCTGTTGGCCCGGAAGGAGCCGACGTGGTCCACGAATTTGCTCGGCAGGTCCACGTAACCGCCGCGCCACACGTACACGTCGCCGGTCCCGTCCTGGAAGCGCCACAGACAGATGGCGTTGCTCGGGCACGCGGGCAGGGCCTGCGCCGCGGTGGGAGAGCCGAGAGTGGCCAGGACGACCATCCCGGCAACGAGCAGAGTCCGGACGGTACGTGCCCTCATGTGTCTCTCCTTCGCGGCGTCGTTCCCCCATCGTCCACGCACATGCGTGCATGGGGGAAGACGGCCTGCCCGCACGCACCGTCCGACGGGCTCACGAGCGAGGCCCTCGGCTGACGTACGACATTCGAAGCTCTGGAGTTGCTCAAGTGGGGTTGGTCCGGCGACCGGGCGGGGGATCGCCCTGACACGGACGGAACGGGACCGGAACGCGGAGCGGGGGTAGAGGACATGGAGTTCCTGGTGATCCTGGGGTTCATCTTCATCGTGCTGATCGTGGCGGCGATGGGGGGAAGCGGTGGGTCGTCGCGCAAGCAGGGGCGCAAGGGTTCGCGGAGCGACGGCGGTGGGGGTGGTTGCGGGGGCGGCGGCTCCTCATGCGGAGGCGGAGGAGGCGGAGGAGGCGGAGGAGGCGGCGGCGGCGGCGGAGGCGACTGACGTCCGACGTCCGACGTCCGACGTGGGCCGGCGCGGGACCGCGTACTCGAGGACGCGGCCACCCACGGTGCAGCCGAGCAGATGGAGAACCGATCCTGCCTCGACCGCTATGAGCTTGCGAACGGGCTCCGACTCGGGGCTTCGATGGCCTCGAAGACCGCCAGCGCCTTCCGCCAGCATGCACGCGCGGGGTCCGCGTGGCCCATCGCGTGTAGCGCCTTTCCAAGGACGACGAGGAGGGTGGCCCGGCGCCACTCGGCGGCGGATGCCGCGCAGTGCGATGGCCTGCTCGGCGTGCGAGGCGTTCGGCGTGGGCCGGTGCGCGGCCGGATGAATCTCGGCCGGGGCGCGGTGTCCGGCCGGAAGTGCGTCACGTCCGCCCACAGCGGCTGGTGGCTGTCTTGGAACAGCGAGAGGGCCTCGGTGAGCTGGGCCTTGGCTTCGTCCAGCGGGCCGACCTGGTCAGCGCTCACCATTCCTCCTGGTCAGCGGCGCTCATTGGTCTTTCTGCCGATGCAATTCAGCCTCCATGGTTGGGAAAGCACATTGCGTGCAGGGGGGTTGACAGATTGGATTGCCAGGTCAAGACAGCGGGTTGCTCCCCGGCGTTGAGAAGGGAGCGATATGAGAACCGGCCGGCCCGACTGTCGGCGAGAGCCCGGCTCCTCCTGGAGGTCGCCGTTGTGAGGGACCGGCCCTCAACTGGTACAGAAGGAAGCGAATGACCTCCATACTCGACGGCTGCACGCCCTGGCCCGAGGAGTTCGTCGACCGCTACTGGGCGGCCGGGCACTGGCGTGGCAACACGCTGGACAACCTGCTGCGCGGCTGGGCCCTGCAGTACGGACCGCGGACCGCGCTCGTGCACGGCGGCACCCGCATCACGTACGCGGCCCTGAACCGGCGCGTGGACCGCATGGCCGCCGGATTCCGGCTGCGCGGCATCCGGCCCGGGCAACGGGTCGTCGTCCAGCTGCCGAACGTTCCCGAGTTCGTCATCACCGTGTTCGCGCTGATGCGCGCCGGCGCGGTCCCCGTGTTCTGCCTGGTCTCGCACCGCGCGTCCGCGGTGTCCCACCTCGTGAGGGTCACCCAGGCCGTCGGCTACGTCGGTCCCTCGACGTACCAGGGCTTCGACCACACGGCGATGGCCGCGGACATCGCGGCCCGAGGGCCCTTCCTGCGGCGGGTGTTCACCCTTGAGGCGCCGGGCGCCTCGTCCCCGTACGGCGGCCTTACGACCGACCCGTCGGGCTGCCACTACAGCCCGCTGGGCTCCATCGACGCCCCGCCCGAGCGGGCGCTTGCCCAGAGCGCCGACCAGGTGGCGTTCTTCCTGCTCTCCGCTGGTACCACCGCGGCGCCGCCCAAGCTCATTCCGCGCACCCACAACGACTACGCCTACCAGGCGCGGGCCGCCGCTGAGCTGGTGTCGCTCACCGAGAACGACGTGTATCTCGCCGCGCTGCCCGCCCAGTCCAACTTCACGTTCGGCTGCCCCGGCATCATCGGCACCCTCTCCGTCGGCGGCACCGTCGTCCTGGTCGAGAACCCGGGCCCCGCCGAATGCTTTGCGGTCATCGGACGAGAGCGGGTCACCATCACGTCGCTGGTGCCAGCCGTCGCCCAGCTCTGGCTCGAAGCACTTCCCACGGCCCAGGCCGACTTGAGCAGTCTGCGTCTCGCACAGATCGGCGGCGCGCCCTTGCCCCGGGCGACCGCCGAACGGATAGGCCCCGAACTGGGCTGTCGTCTGCAGCAGGTCTTCGGCATGGCTGAGGGGCTGCTCACTCTCACCCGGCCCGCCGATCCGGACGAGACCGTGCTCACCACGCGGGGCCGCCCGCTCTCGCCCGACGATGAGATCCGCATCGTCGACGCCGACGGCAAGGACGTGCCCGACGGGGAGCCCGGCGAACTCCTCGCCCGCGGTCCGTACACCCCGCGAGGCTACTACCGGGCACCCGACCACAACGCCCGCTCCTTCACCGCCGACGGCTACTTCCGCACCGGCGACCTCGCGCGGCGCACCGTGGACGGCAACCTGGTGGCGACCGGCCGCCTCGAGGACGTCCCGCGGCGGGCTGACCACGAAGATCCATCTGGCCAGTGACGGGCAGGCCCGGCCCGCCGGCCGCCGGCCTTCACGATCACCGCCCGGGCAAATCGTTGCCGACAAGGGCTGTGATCGTCGTCGACAACGCGTCCGCCGGCGGCACCGGCCAGGCTGTCGCGGCGCGCCGTCCATACGCCGTACATCGCCTTCTGCGACGGCGATTCATGGTGGGAACCCGGCTTGCTGTCCCGCGCAGCCGATCTGCCGGACCGCTGCCAGCGGCTCGGCGCCATCACGGCGCGCATCCTCGTCGAGCTGGGCGGGCGGGAAGGCCCGACCGTGGCCGAGCTGCGCGATTCACCCATCGGCGGGCCCGCGTGGCTGCCGGGGCCGTCGCTGGGCGGCGAAATGGAACTGCTCGCCACGCATCTCGCGACACCGGGCCGGTGGCCGGCGTACGGGTGAGAATTTCGGGCTTCGGCAGTCTTCGCCGCGACGCCAGGCCATGCCAGGCCACGCCATGCTCCGCTGCCGCTGTCGGCGGCTCATGTCTCCCCCCGCTGCTCCAATGACGTACTCACCACATACTCCGCCTCATGAGCGGCCTTCGACATGCCCGGCACGAGGAAATCAGTGCCGCGAGACTCCACCTCCCTTTCGAGTCGTTCTTGCCATTGCGCGGCCAGCTCCCGCTGTCGGCCGACCGCCTCCCGTTCCACGCGCGCCCGGCTTTCAGGCGAGAGCGCTTCCAGGAAATCCTTCAGGGTTTCGTCCATGACATCCGTCCTCGCGTCCGCGTACGACAGGATGCTTCCCCAGCTGAGCGGTGATCACCAGGCAGTCGTGGGGCCTGCTCCGGTCGCGGGAGCATCCGGCCGCGACTGCTCGCCGGCCGTCCTCAGGGGGGCCCACTGCCGGGCCGCATGATTCGGCTGTTGTGGTGAACGTGAGTCCGAGGGAGTGGCGACGGCGTGTCTGCGCGGAAGGGATGGTCCTCGGGTGCCACGAGGCGCCCGTTTCGGCTGCGTGCCGCGATGCTTGCACGCGCTAAGGAGCAGAGATGCCGAACCGACTGGTGGCCACCGCCGCCCTCATAGCCGCCGCCACTTTCCTGGGCGCGCCCAGCGCGTCCGCCACCGAGCAGGACACCGCTTTCGTGAAGGCGGCGCACCAAGGCAATCTGGCGGAGGTCGCGGCCGGAAGCGACGCGCAGAAGCACGCGACGACGGCCTGCGTGAAGGGCGTCGGCGCTGTGCTGGTCCGCGACCACACCAAGCTCGACGCCGGTCTGAAGACGCTGGCCGCCAAGCTGAACGCCACCCTGCCGAGCTCCCCAACCGCGGAGCAGCAGAAGAAGCTCGCCGCCGTGCAGGCCAAGGCCGGGACGGCCGCCTATGACGCCGCATGGCTTTCCGACCAGGACGCCGCCCACACCGAGGCGCTGGCCTTGATCGACCGCGAGATCTCGACGGGCGGCAACGCCGACGCCGTCGCCGCCGCACGAGCCGCCCGCCCCGTGGTGGAAACGCACCACGACATGGTCCGGGGCGGCACCTGCCGGCACGGGAAGGAAGCCGCCACGATCAGCGCGGGGAGCGGCGGTCACCTCGCCGCGGACCACGACCGCCGCGCCACGATCGGAATCGTCAGCCTTGTCGGCGGAGGCGTCCTGACCGCCGGCGTGACCTTCTTGCTCGCCCGCCGCCGCCACACCGGCGCCCGCTGACGCCATGCGCGGTCGGCGCGTCATGACCACCGGCACGGCCGTGATCGGCTGCCTGGCGCTGGCGGGAGGCTGGGCACTCCCCGGCAGCCCTCACCCCAGAGCGGTTGCATCCGTCCGCCGACGGCGTGTCATCGTGGCCGTATGGCGAAAGCAGTGGATGTGGCCGTGCTCGTCGGGCTCCAGGCGTCCGGGAAGTCGACCTTCTACGAGCAGCGTCTGTCCGGCCAGTACGAGCTGGTGAGCAAGGACCGGTTCCCGCGGGGTGCCCGCAACAAGCAGCAGCGGCAGATGCGGCTGGTGGGGGAGCTCCTGGCCGCCGGGCGGCCGGTGGCGGTGGACAACACCAACCCGTCACCGGAGGAGTGGGCCCCGCTCGTCGAACTGGCCCACGCCCACGGTGCCACCGTGACGGCGTACTGGTTCCCGCCGGACGCGGCCGGCTCGCTGCGGCGCAACGCCGCCCGTGGGGGCCACGACCGCGTCCCGGACGTCGGCGTCCTGGCCACGCTGAAGCGGCTGCGCAAGCCCTCGCCGGCGGATGGCTTCGACGTGGTGCACGCGGTGCGGTTCGACGGTCGCGGCGGCTTCGAGGTACGGCCTGAGCCACCGCGCAGCCGTACCGGAAGCGGCGCCGGCGAAGCCGACCCGGAACTGGAGGCACGGGAGGAACCGCTTCTGGGATCGTGAGGTCAGTCGGCGGACTCCGTGGCCGCACCGGCGTGCCCGCCGGATACGAGCCGGGTGCGGGATGCCGGGGCCTGCCCCTCCCTCACACGGCGGCCGCCTGCACCGCGGATCTCTCTGAGATGCTGATGCTTGACCTGGAAGTGGTGCAGGGGCCGAGGTGCACCGGCTGATCAGGGGGCTGGGCCGGCGCTGGGCGCCCGTCGCCACGGGAGGGGAGAGGGTATGCCGGTGGTCGGAAGCACAGGCGTGGCCGGTCGGGGAGTCCAGGTGACTCGGGTGGGTGATCGGTGGCGGGTGACCCGGCCGTGGCCTGCCCAGTTGCGCCCGATCGTGCACAGCTATGCCGGCTACTGGGAGGCGGCGGCCTCGCCCTATCGGGTGCGGCTCGTTCCCACGGGTCGAGCCGTCGTGGTGATCAGCCTGGGGGAGCCGTTCGCGCAAGTGCGCCGGCTGGGGGACGCGAGCCCGAACAGCCAGGTGACCGGCTCGCTGGTCGTGGGTCTGGAGGACGGGCCCCGGGTGTGTGACCATCCCGGTGGGCAGGAGGCGATTCGGCTCGAGTTGACCCCACTGGGCGCCTTCCGGCTGTTCGCCGTGCCGATGAGCGAGTTGACCAACAGGGTGGTCGAGCTGCGCGACGTCCTCGGCCCCGAGGCCGGAGTGCTGGTGGAGCAACTGGCAGCCACCAGCGACTGGGGAGCCCGGTTCGACCTGCTGGACCTCGCGTTGTCGGCCCGGCTCGAGCGTGGCCCGCATCCCGCGCCCGAGGTGAGCCACGCCTGGCGACTGCTGTCCCGCGCCGGCGGGGCGATCCCGGTCGGCCGGATCGCGGCCGAAGTGGGCTGGAGCCAGGGGTACTTGATCCGCCGGTTCACCGAACAGATCGGCCTGACACCCAAGATGTCCGCCCGGGTACTGCGCTTCCATCGGGCCGTGAGGCTGCTCACCGGCGAGGGTGCGCATCTCACTGAAGTGACCGCTGCCTGTGGCTTTTACGACCAGGCTCACCTCAACCGCGAGTTCCGTGCTCTGGCCGAGACCACTCCCGGCCAGATGGCCGCCGCCCGCGTGGCGGAGGGAGCCCTCGCCCTGTGAGAGGCGAGGTCAAATTTGTCCAAGCCAGGCCGTCTGCACGTCGATAGTGTCCCCGTTCGTAGTCGATCAGGCACCCGAGCACGTGCACGCCTCTGCCGTGAGAAGAAGAGATCTTCAACCGGTCGCTGGGGGCGGACTGAGCAACGGTGAACCTGGCTGAGAGGGGAGTACTCGATGGAAGACCTGCTGCGCATCCTCGTGGCCGGCGCGCTCACGGGCGGCTTGATCGGTTTGGCGGGGGCCCTCGGCCGACGCGGCCGCAGGCGTCGAGAGGGCGGTGACAGGACCGGCCGCTGACGTTCCGCTCGCGGCCGGGTCGCGTCGGGGACACCGCCCTCGTGCGCTGCCGGCCTTCGGCGGCGGTGCTCAGCCGGAGGCGTTCGTCGGCGGTGATGTGGAAGGTGCGGTTGACGGTGTCGCGCCGGCGGGGGAGCGCGACCACGGCTTGGCGCACATGGTTCGACGGGGACGGGGACGGGGACGAGGTCGAAGGACGGGCCGCCCCCTGGCCGGCGCCGACCCGGCTTCGGCACATGCCTTGAGCAGCAGACAGAAGCAAAGCAGTCTGCGCTCTGGCGGACGCCGGTTCCGGTGTCCGCGCCGATCCGGGAGGGCCGGTGCACGGACAGGGGAAGGCCGCGCGCGGCCGCCCGTGCGACGGGCCACTCGGCCACCCACTTGCTCTGGGCGTAGCCGTGCCGGAGCCGATCCGGTCCGGGCAGCGGAGCACCGGGGTGGACGAGCGGGTCGCCGCCCGGTTCGGGGCGTCCACGTTCACGGCCTTCAGCCGGGCAGAGGAGTACGCCTCGCGCGCCGGTGCGGCCTTACGGTTCGGTGACGTCAGCCTGCGGTGTTCCGTAGCCGGACGGGCACGGCGTGGCCGTCACCAAGGGCGCGGCGCGGTGCGGGGCGGTACGGCGGACCCGCGATCTCGGACTAGGACTCGACGCCGTCGCACCCATTTCTGCTATCCGGCCTCATCGCGTAGACGGTCCGGCGCCAGTACGGTGATGCGGCCCCGGCCCAGCCGCAGCACGCCCGGCGAGCTGGGCGTACCGGTGGGGTGGACGGTGAGCGCGACGCACGTCAGGTGGCGGACGGCCGAGGTCAGGAGTCGGGCTCCGCTGCCGAGATCGCCGATAGAGCGGAGCCCGGATCCTGTTCGACCGCGAGATCACCGAGGGTGACGACGCCGACGAGTTCGCCCTCCTCGGTTACCACGGGCAGCCGCCGCAGAGCGTGTCGGCGCATGAGATCGACGGCGTGGCCGACGTCATCGCCGGGCCGGACGGTGACCGGCTCGGTCGTGCAGACGGCGTGCACCGTCGTGTCGGCGGGGTCCTTGTTCTCCGCGATGGCGCGTATGACGAGGTCCCGGTCGGTCAGGATGCCGCGCAGCCGACCCTCGTCGACCACGAGGACGTCCCCGATGTCGGCGTCACGCATCACCCGGGCCGCCTCCGCCAGCGACGTCAGCTTCTCGACGGTCACCGGATGCGCGGTCATCACCTCGTGGACTTGCCGGACCATGGCTCCTCCTGCCGCCGGTAGCCGTTCCTACGGGGCGGCTACCCCCACCCGCCGACCGTAAGCCGCCCGGCCCTGCCGTCGGCCGGCGGAATGACTGGCCGATCGGTGGGCAAGCGCCACCACAGAAGCGGATGCGGAGGGGAGGCCGCGGGCGTGCGTGCCCACGGCCCCACGTCCCCACCGGGAGTGCTGCTGTGGAGTGGTTCACCGACGACAGTTACTGGCTGGGCAGGCTGGTGTTCCAGCGCGGCCTGGCAGCCCTGTACTTCGTCGCCTTCCTGAGCTCCGCCAACCAGTTCCGGGCGCTCATCGGTGAGCGCGGGATGCTGCCCGTGCCGAATTTCGTGGCGGCCGTGCCGTTTCGCCGGTCGCCCAGCATCTTCCACCTCCACTACTCGGACCGGTTCTTCGCGATCATCGCGTGGACGGGCGTGGCGCTCTCGGCCGCCCTGGTGGCCGGGGCGGCCGACCGGGTGCCGCTGTGGGGGTCCATGCTCCTGTGGGCGCTGCTGTGGGTGCTGTACCTGTCCATCGTCAACGTCGGGCAGACCTGGTACGCCTTCATGTGGGAGTCGCTGCTGCTGGAAGCGGGCTTCCTGGCGATCTTCCTGGGCAACGAGGACACGGCGCCCCCGGTCCTGGTGCTGTGGATGCTGCGCTGGCTGCTGTTCCGTCTGGAGTTCGGCGCCGGGCTGATCAAGGTACGCGGCGACCCGTGCTGGCGTGACCTGACCTGCCTCTACTACCACCACGAGACCCAGCCCATGCCGGGCCCGCTCAGCTGGTTCTTCCACCACCTGCCGCGGCCCCTGCACCGGGTCGAGACCGCCGCGAACCACGTCGCCCAGCTCGGCGTCCCGGTGGCTCTGTTCGCTCCGCAACCGGTCGCGAGCGTGGCCGCGGGCGTCATCGTCGTCACGCAGCTGTGGCTCGTGGCGTCCGGCAACTTCGCCTGGCTCAACTGGCTGACCCTGCTCCTCGCGTTCACCGTGATCGACGGGGTCCGGGCCGCCGAAGCCCTGCCACTGCCCGAGCCACCCGGCTTCGCCGCCCCACCCGCGTGGTACCAGGGCATCGTGCTGACGGTCACCGCGGTGGTGGCCGTGCTCAGCTACTGGCCGGTACGGAACCTCTTCTCGCGCCACCAGGTAATGAACTCCTCCTTCAATCCGTTCCACCTGGTCAACACCTACGGCGCCTTCGGCAGCGTCGGCCGCGTCCGGCACGAGGTGGTGATCGAAGGCACCGACGAGCAGGAGATCGCCGACGACACGGTGTGGAAGGAGTACGGCTTCAAGGCCAAACCAGGAGACCCGCGCCATCTGCCGCCGCAGGTGGCCCCGTACCACCTGCGCCTCGACTGGCTGATGTGGTTCGCGGCGATCTCACCCGCCTACGCGAGGCCCTGGTTCGGATCGTTCATCGCCAAGCTCCTGGACAACGACCCGGCCACCCTCAAGCTCCTGCGGCACAACCCCTTCCCCGCCTCCCCGCCCGCCTGCATCCGCGCTCGCCTCTACCGCTACACGTTCACTGACCGGCGCGAACTGCGAAGCAGCCGGACCTGGTGGCACCGCACGCCCGTGGGCACCTTCCTCCCACCGGTCACGAAGGCATGAGCGGGGCCGCTGCGCTGGTCCCGTCGGTCCAAGTCCACCTGCCACAGCCCCGGTTGGAGTACTGGTAGGAAACCTTCCTATCCACTACGATCCCCGTCGGCGGCTTGGCGCGGTGCCCCTTTCCCCGGGGCATGACGTGCTCAGCGAGAGCTCTGACCCGGCCGCCGTGACGCTGCCCCCTGCCCGCCCGGCTCGGGGGCCGTGTCCCGCACCGGTGTTCCAGCTCTCGCCGTCCCCAAGGCCAGGGAGTCCAGGTATGCGCCTGAATGCCTCAGCTCAACCCCTCATGCCCAGCAGGAGACTTCACCCCCTTCTCATCGCCTTCGCCGCCGTGCTCGCGCTCATCGGCGGGCTGCTGCTCGCCTGGTCCGGACCGGCCGGAGCGGCCGTCGACCCGCTCATCTCACGTGGGAAACCCGCCACCGCCTCGTCCGTCGAGAGTTCCTCCCTCGGCGCAGCGAACGCCTTCGACGGCAACTCCGCGACCCGCTGGGCCAGCGCCGAGGGCAGCGACCCCCAGTGGATCCGGGTCGACCTCGGCGCCACCGCCACCGTCTCGCGGGTCCGGCTGAGCTGGGAGGCCGCCCACGCCAAGGCGTACCGCGTCGAGATGTCCACGGACGGGGCGACGTGGACCCCGATGGCCGACGAGAGGGCCGGCAACGGCGGCGTCGACGACTGGACCGGGCTGTCCGGAAAGGGCAGGTACCTGCGCGTCCACGGCACCGCCCGGGGCACGGCGTACGGCTACTCGCTCCACGAGGTCGAGGTGTACGGCAGCCTCGACGGCGGGACACCCCCGGCAGGCGCCTTCACGGTGGTCGCCGCCGGCGACATCGCCGCCCAGTGCACGGCCTCCGACAGCGGCTGCGCACACCCCAAGACCGCCGCGCTCGCCCAGCGGATCAATCCGAAGTTCTACCTGACGATGGGCGACAACCAGTACGACGACGCCCGGCTCGCCGACTACCGCGCCTACTACGACAAGACCTGGGGCGCCTTCAAGGCGAAGACCCACCCGGTCCCGGGCAACCACGAGACGTACGACCCGGCCGGCCCCCTCGCCGGGTACAAGGCCTACTTCGGGAGCATCGCCTACCCGAAGGGCAAGAGCTACTACAGCTTCGACGAGGGCAACTGGCACTTCATCGCCCTCGACTCCAACTCCTTCGACCAGGCCGCCCAGCTCGACTGGCTCAAGGCCGACCTCGCCGCCAACGGCAAGAAGTGCGTGGCCGCCTACTGGCACCACCCGCTGTTCTCGTCCGGCGGGCACGGCAACGACCCGGTGTCCAAGCCGGTGTGGAAGATCCTGTACGGCGCCAAGGCCGACCTGGTGCTGGGCGGGCACGACCACCACTACGAGCGGTTCGCCCCGCAGGACCCCGAGGGCAGGGCGACCGCCAACGGGATCGTGGAGATCGTCGGAGGGATGGGCGGCGCCGATCCCTACCCCATCGAGGAGGTGCAGCCCAACAGCCAGAAGCGGATCAGCGGTCAATACGGCGTCCTGAAGCTCGATTTCACCGACTCCGGCTACGGCTGGACCTACGTCGCCAGTGACGGGCAGGTCAAGGACACGAGCCCGAAGTACAGCTGCCACTGATGTACCTGGCCAACACCGGCCGCCCGGACGCGCCGCCCCGCCCCGCAGGGGCCGGGCGGCGCGTTCCCGGCACCGTCTTCGCGCTCGGCGCGGTCAGCCTCGTCACCGACGTCTCCTCCGAGATGGTCACGGCGGTGCTGCCGCTCTACCTCGTCCTGGGCCTCGGCCTCTCCCCACTCCAATTCGGTTTCCTCGACGGCCTGTTCAACGGCGCGACGGCGTTCGTACGGCTGCTCGGCGGGCGGCTCGCCGACCGCGGCGGCCGGCACAGGCGGGTCGCCGGGGCCGGCTACCTGCTCTCCGCGCTCTCCCGGCTCGGGCTGCTCCTCGCCGGCGGCGCCACCGCCGGGATCGCCGCCTCGCTCGCCGCGGACCGGCTCGGCAAGGGCATCCGCACCGCCCCGCGCGACGCCCTGATCTCGCTCAGCGGACCGCCGGAGACGCTCGGCCGGGCGTTCGGCGTGCACCGCGCCATGGACACCACGGGCGCGCTCCTCGGGCCGCTCGCCGCGTTCGCCGTGCTGTGGGCGACCGCCGACGCCTACGACGCGGTCTTCGCCGTCAGCTTCTGCACCGGCCTGCTCGGCGTGCTCCTGCTCGTCCTGTACGTCCCGTCCGCGTCCGCGGCACCCGTCCGCGCACGGCCCCTCCCGCGCACGGCACTTCGCGACCCCGCCTTCCGTCGCGTCCTGTACGCAGCCGCCCTGCTCGGCGCCACCACCATCGGCGACGCCTTCCTCTACCTGCTGATCCAGCGCGGTCTCGACCTGCCGCCCGCCCTGTTCCCGCTGCTGCCGCTGGGCGCCGCCGCCGGATACCTGGTGCTCGCCGTACCGGTGGGCCGGATCGCCGACCGGACCGGGCGGCGGCTGCCGTTCCTGCACGGGCACGCCGCCCTGCTCGGCGCGTACGCCGTGCTGCTCGCCCCCGTCGCCTGGCCGACCGTCGTGGCCGTACTGGTCCTGCTGGGCATCTTCTACGCCTGCACGGACGGCGTCCTGATGGCGCTCGCCGGCCCCGTGCTGCCCGCGCACGGCCGGGCCAGCGGGCTCGCGGTGCTGCAGACCGGTCAGGCGCTGGCCCGGCTCGTCGGCGCGGCCGGCTTCGGGGCGGCCTGGACCTACTGGGGCCAAGGGCCCGCGCTGTGGGCGGCGGCGCTCGCGCTGGCCGGGTCCCTGATCGCCGCCTGGCGCGTCCTGCCCGCCTCCGCACCCGCCCCGGAGCAGTCATGAATCCCCGTTCGCCCCGGCTCCGCCTCGCCCTCGTCATCGTCGCCGTGCTCGTTCTCGCGGGCGGCTCGCTGGGCTACGTACTGCACGCCAGGCACCGCGAGAGGCCGCCCCGGCAGGCCGACGCGGCCGTCTCGTTCAGCCTCGCCGAGCCCGGGCTCTACTTCCGGGACTCGGCCACCGGGCTCGTCGCGCGCCGACCCGGTCCAGCGGGTGCGGGCGCGAACGGCGGCCCCTCCTGCGACCGGTTCCACGCGGCGGGGGACCGTGCCCTGTGCCTGCGCGGCCTGCCCGGCATCCCGGCCCGCACCGAGGCCCTCGTACTGGACCGGCAGCTGCGCGAGGTCCGCCGCGTGACCGTCCCCGGCATCCCCAACCGGGCCCGCGTCTCGGCCTCGGGGCAGATGCTGTCCTGGACGACCTTCGCGACCGGCGACTCCTACGCCACCTCCGCCTTCTCCACCCGGACGTCGATCCTGGACCTGCGCACCGGCTACCTGGTCAAATCGATGGAGGAGATCCCGCTGACCGTCGACGGAGCCCGCTACCACGCCCCCGACGTCAACTACTGGGGGGTGACCTTCGCCCGGGACGACAACCGCTTCTACGCCACCGTCTCGACCAGGGGCCGCACCCACCTCGTCGAGGGCGACCTGCGGAACTGGTCGGCGAAGGCGCTGCGTGAGAACGTCGAATGCCCGTCGCTGTCGCCGGACGGCACGCGGATCGCCTTCAAGAAGAAGGTCTCGGACGACCAGACGGCGCCCTGGCGGTTGTACGTCCTCGACCTGGCGGGAATGCGCGAACATCCGCTGGCCGAGTCGCGCGGCGTCGACGACCAGGCCGCCTGGCTGGACGACACGACCGTCGGTTACGCCCTGCCGGGGCAGGGCGGGCGGGCGAGCGACATCTGGTCGGTCCCGGCGGACGGTACGGGCGCGCCCCGCCTGACGGTGCCCGGCGGCTCCTCCCCGGTGGTGGTGAGCTGACCGGGACGCGGGCGTGGCGCGAAACTCCACACCCGATACGCCGCATCGCGAATGGTCCCTCGCCGCATGCCGCACGGGGCTTACGATCGCGACCGACGGTCTCGTCCGTGACCGCCGCCCGCCCCGCACCCCGTGGAGGTCAACCGTGTCCTGGACGGCCGAAGGACAGCGCAGTCACCGCAGCAGTCTCCGGATCCGCGCCGCGGCCGGCGCCGCCGCGGCGGGAATGTTCCTCGTCGTGGGCTGCGCCAACGGCGAGGGGCCGGGGGAGGCGGCCGGAGGCGTACCCGTCGTCGAGAAGGGCAAGCTGACCACCTGCACCCATTTGCCGTACCCGCCGTTCCAGTTCGAGCAGGAGGGCAAGGTCGTCGGTTTCGACGTGGCCCTGATCGACCTGGTGGCGGCCGATCTCAAAGTCGAACAGAAGATCCTCGACACCCCGTTCGAGAACTTCAAGACCGGTGCCTTCCTCAATTCCGGCGAGTGCGACCTCGCCGCGGCCGGTATGACGATCACCGACGAGCGCAAGAAGAACGTCGACTTCAGCGTCCCCTACTTCGACGCCACGCAGGCGCTGCTCGCGACCAGGAAGAGCGGTGTGACCTCGCTCGCCGACGTCAAGACGAAGAAGCTGGGCGCCCAGGCGGAGACCACCGGCGAGAGTTACGCCAAGTCGCAGGGCCTCGACCCGGTCGCCTTCGAGAGCTCGGACGCGGTGCTCAACGGTCTGCGCACCGGCCAGGTCGACGCCGTCGTCATCGACTACCCCGTCGTGCAGGGCTGGCTCAAGGACCCGAAGAACGCCGCCGAGTTCGTCCTCGGCCAGAACATCCAGACCGGTGAGCAGTACGGATTCTCGGTGAAGAAGGGCAACACAGCCCTCCTCGCCGCGATCGACAAGGCGATCACGACAGCAAAGGCCGACGGTACCTACAAGAAGCTCTACGAGCAGTGGATCGGCCCGATGCCCCAGGCCGCCTCGTGACCTCTCGGCTGACGCGGCGCCAGCGGCGCCGCGTCTCGCAGGGCATCCAGTACGCGATCTTCGTGGCCGCACTGGTCCTGCTCGGCTTCTTCGCCGACTGGGACCGGCTGCGCAACCAGTTCGCGCAGACGGACCTGGCCGTCCGGCTCTTCCCGGAGATCATCACCCTCGCCCTGCGCAACACGGTCGTGTACACCGTGTCGGGGTTCGTCTTCGGCCTGGTGCTCGGTCTGGTCATCGCGATGATGCGGCTCTCGTCGGTCGCCCCCTACCGGTGGCTCGCCAGTGTCTACATCGAACTCTTCCGGGGCCTGCCCGCCCTGCTGATCTTCATCTTCGTGGGCGTGGCGGTCCCGCTGGCGTTCCCCGGGACCGAGATCCCCGGCGGTACGTACGGCAAGGTCGCGCTGGGCCTCGGCCTGGTCGCCGCCGCCTACATGGCGGAAACGATCCGGGCGGGCATCCAGGCGGTACCCAAGGGCCAGATGGAAGCGGCCCGCTCGCTGGGCTTCTCGCACGCGCGCGCCATGGTCTCGGTGATCATTCCGCAGGCGTTCCGCATCGTCATCCCCCCTCTCACCAACGAACTCGTCCTGCTGTTCAAGGACTCCTCGCTGGTGCTGTTCCTGGGCGTGACACTGGAGGAGCGGGAACTGACGAAATTCGGCCGGGACCTCGCGAGCCAGACCGCCAACTCCACCCCCATCCTGGTCGCGGGCCTGTGCTACCTCCTCGTGACCGTGCCGCTGAGCTTCGTGGTGCGCCGCCTCGAGGCCCGCGCGGCCAAGGCCACTTGAGGACGAGATGCCACAGAAGAAGACCGAGACGGTGGACACGACGGCCGGCGACCGCCCGGAGATCGAGATCCGCGGACTGCACAAGTCCTTCGGTGACAACCACGTCCTGCGCGGTATCGACCTGGAGATCGCCCGCGGCGAGGTGGTCTGCGTCATCGGCCCGTCCGGCTCCGGCAAATCGACGCTGCTGCGCTGTGTGAACCTGCTGGAGGAGCCGAACGAGGGACAGGTGTTCGTCGGCGGTACGGAGGTCACCGACCTGGATGTCGACATCGACGCGGTGCGCCGCCGTATCGGCATGGTCTTCCAGCAGTTCAATCTGTTTCCGCACGTCAGCGTCACCGGAAACCTCACCCTGCCGCAGCGCCGGGTGCTCGGCAGGGACAAGGAGAAGGCGGCCACCGTGGCCCGGGAGAATCTCGCGCGCGTCGGTCTCGCGGACAAGGCGGACGCCTTTCCGGCGCAGTTGTCCGGCGGCCAGCAGCAGCGGGTGGCGATCGCCCGGGCCCTGTCGATGGGCCCGGAGGTGATGCTCTTCGACGAGCCCACCTCGGCACTCGACCCCGAACTCGTCGGCGAAGTGCTGTCGGTGATGCGGGTACTGGCGGACGAGGGCATGACGATGATGGTCGTCACCCACGAGATGAGCTTCGCCCGCGAAGTGGCCGACCGGGTCGTGTTCATGGACGGCGGCGTGATCGTCGAGCAGGGACCGGCGGCCCAGGTGATCGGCCGTCCGGAGCACGAGCGGACCAGGAACTTCCTCAACCGCATCCTGGACCCCGCGGCGACCCCGGCTCCCGGCTCCGACACCCCGTGAGCCGCGGCGTCCCATGGTGGCGAGCTCCACTGCGACCGCTCCGGCTGTGGTGACGCGCAGCCTCCCGGCGCGTGGTGCGCGGCGGTAGCGTCCGCTGGCCCGACAGCGTTCACGCACCCGGAGGCAGCCCCATGAACAGAGCACATCCCGTCCCAGGCAGGCGGCTACGGTGGGCCGCCGGGGGAGCGGTACTGCTCCTCGTCCTCACCGCGACCCCGGCCGATGCCCTCGCACCCGGCTCCGCGGCCCCCGGGCACTGCGTACGGGCGGACACGCTTCGGGTGCCGGGGGCCGAGCGGCAGCAGGCGGACTGCCTGGACGAGTTGACCACCGCCGGCACCGTCGCGTCCGGCCACACCGACCCCGCCGACTGGGCAGGGCTGACACCGAGGGACTTGAGCACTCCCAGCGGTGTCCCCGGCGTCCAGATCGACGGCTACTTCCCCGACACGTCGAGCACCAACACCAACCACGGCTGGCAGCACGACGCCCAGTTCGTCATACGCCTGCCCGACCGGTGGAACGGGGGCCTGGTGATCGCCGGCTCGCCGGGGGTCCGTGAGCAGTACGCCAACGACCGGGCCATCGGCGACTGGGTGCTCGCCCGGGGCTACGCGTTCGCCGCGACCGACAAGGGCAACACCGGGACGGCCTTCCACCGCGACGGCGCCGAACCCGGCGACGCGGTCGCCGAATGGAACGAGCGGGTCACCCAGCTGACCCGGGCGGCCCGCTCGGTGGTCGCCCAGCGCTATCTGCGGCCGCCGTCGCGCACCCTGGCCACGGGCATCTCCAACGGCGGCTACCTGGTCCGCTGGCAGCTGGAGAACCATCCGGAGCTCTACGACGGGGGAGTGGACTGGGAGGGCCCCCTGTGGCGCACGGAAGGCCCCCACCTGTTCACCTTCCTGCCACCCGCCCTGCGCTCCTACCCGGCCTACGCGGCGGGCGGAGCGGGCGCGGAACCCGCCCGTCAGGAGATGCTCGCGGCCGGCTTCCCGGCGGGCTCGGAGTTCCTGTGGCCCTTCCACCACCAGTACTACTGGGACCTGACCCAGCGGATCTACCGCGAGGAGTTCGACCCCCACTTCGACGGCTCCGTGGAAGCCGGGACGCCGTACTGTCCGTCCGGGACGGCGGGCTGCGACGCCGACTACGACTACGCGGCCCGGCCGGGCGAGGTGCACCGCGCCGTCGAGCGGATCTCGCTGACGGGGCGCATCGGCAGGCCGCTGATCACCTTGCACGGCACCCTCGACGTGCTCCTGCCCATCGGCCCCGACTCGGACGTCTACGCGCGCATGGTCCGTGACGCGGGACGCGGCGGCCTCTTCCGGTACTACCGCGTCGAGGGCGGTACCCACGTCGACTCGCTCTTCGACGTCTTCCCGGACCGGCTCCGGCCGCTCGTCCCCTGCCACCGCTCCGCCTTCACCGCACTGGAGGGCTGGCTCGGACGCGGCCACCAGCCACCGCCCAGCCGCACCCTGCCCAGGCCCGGCGGCGCGGACCGGCACACGCTGCTGACGAGCTGTCCGCTGAAGGGACCCGGCGGGAACTGAAACGCCGACGGGCCGGGGACGAGGCGTACGCCTGAACGGAAGAGCGACG